>NZ_JBEZJP010000839.1:0-1002 GCF_040653175.1 Actinomadura sp. NPDC048032 | reverse complement strand
CGTCGCACGACGCGCGAGGCCGGGTCGTCGAGCAGCGCGTCCGGGAACGGCTGCAACCACGGCACCTCGAACGCCGGGCTCAGCGGCGCGTCCGGCAGCAGCCGGAAGCCCTCGGCGATCACTGGCCGGTCGTCGGGAAGTTCCAGGAGATCCTTGACGATCTCGTCGAACCCCTCCCCCTGGTACCAGTGGAAGGTGTCGAGCATCGCCTGAGGGGTCCTGGTCACCCACCGCTGGTCCATGCTCATGGCCGCGAAGCCCCGCAGGTAGGGGGCCTGCTCCACGGGCATGCGACGGGCGTGGGCGGGCATGGTCGCGTCCGTGTCGTACAGGTACACCTCACCCTGGTCGGCGAGGCGCCGGGCGGTGGTCGTCTTCCCGCCGCCGCTGCCGCCGCCGATCCAGAAGACGTGACGCAACCGCTCCCGCACCATGGCGAGGGGAGAGCCGGCGTCAGTGAAGTCGGTCTCCGCCGGATCGGCGTGAGTGGTGAGCGGCCTGGCGCCGCCGTTGTCTTGCGGAGCGACCCTTGCGCTGTCCATGCGCTGCATAGGGTTGCCTCCCGGTGTGAGTTGGCTTTGCCCAGCTGTTGATCAGCCGGGCCTTTCCGCCGTGAACCTGAGTGGTCACGGCACATGATCATCATGATCCACTAGAGGTGCTTTGTCTAACGCCTTTGCACTGCACGGGATCTGCCGCCGACGGCCTTCCGGGGCAGGGACGCCATGCTTTTCGATTCGCGGCGGACCGGGTGATCGTCCGTGGCCTGCAAACTCGTCTGTGACCTGCTGTTCTGACGGGTGTCGGACAGATGACCTGCGAGAATGCGCGCGGTGGCGCGACGGTGCGGCCGGAGGGCGGCTTGCGATCCGCCTCTGATCGGCCTGTTAGTGGAACGTTCCGAGGCAAATAGTGACCCCGAAATTTCTCCTCGCCTTCGAAATGACGGCGACCTACTGACGGAGGGGTCGAAGGAGTTTCGGCCTGTCGGATACCGCGGCA
>NZ_JBEZJP010000838.1:0-1005 GCF_040653175.1 Actinomadura sp. NPDC048032 | reverse complement strand
GGCGCCGCGCAGGACGGCTCCGGTCCGCTCGGACGCGGCGGCCACGGCGGAGTCGCGGGCCTGCGACGCCTCCTCGGCCGTGAGCGTCCGGTCCGGGGCGCGGAACCGCAGCGAGTACGCCAGCGACTTGCGTCCCTCGCCCACCTGCTCGCCCGTGTAGACGTCGAACAGCCGGATCGCCTCCAGGAGCCCGCCCGCGCCTTCGCGCAGGGCCGCCTCGACCTCCGCGGCCGGGACGCCGGAGTCCACGACCAGCGCGACGTCCTGCACCGCGACCGGGTACGGCGACACGTGCGGCGCGCGGACGCTCACCGGCTCGCCCAGGCGGCGCAGCTCCAGCTCCATCGCGCACGACCGCGCGGGCAGCCCGTACGCCTTCGTGACGCGCGGGTGCAGCTCGCCGGCGTGCCCGACCAGGGTGTCGCCCACGTACAGCGCGGCGCAGCGGCCCGGATGCCAGGGCGCGTGCTGGTCGGCCTTCACCGTCAGCTCGACGCCGACCTCGCGGGCCACCGTGCGGGCGGCCTCGACCGCGTCGGCCCACAGCGCCGGACGGCCCTCGCCCCACCAGCCCGACGGCTCGCGGTCGCCCGCCAGCACGGCCGCGACCCGGTACGGCTGGTCCGGCAGCGCGGCCTCCAGCGCGGCGACCTCCTCGGCCGTCGGGCCGCGGTCCACGGCGAGCCGCGGCGCCCGCTCCGGTGCGCCCGGGCGCGGCCGGAACACCATGCCGACCTCGAACAGCGCGACGTCGCCGAAGCCGCGTCCCACGTTGAGCGCGAGCGCCTTGAGCAGGCCCGGCAGCAGCGTGGTGCGCAGCAGCGGCTCCTCCTCCGACATCGGGTTCGCGAGCCGCAGCGTCCGCCGCCGCGCGTCGTCCTCGGGGAGCTGGAGGCCGTCCAGGTCCTTGTCAAGTTTTTAAGGGCATACGGTGGATGCCTTGGCATCAGGAGCCGATGAAGGACGTGGGAGCCTGCGATATGCCTCGGGGAGTCGGCAACCAGA
>NZ_JBEZJP010000837.1:0-1009 GCF_040653175.1 Actinomadura sp. NPDC048032 | reverse complement strand
CTAGGGCCTGTTTCTTGGATCGACTGACGGTGGGCGTTGGTTGGGTCACTGTGGGTTGATGGGCCGTGGTGACTTGACCGATGCGCAGTGGGAGCGGTTGGCGCCGTTGCTGCCGCCGACCGGTGGGCGGGGTGGACGGTGGGTCGATCACCGGCAGGTGATCAATGGGATCTGCCATCGGGTCCGGACGGGTGTGCCCTGGCGTGATCTGCCCCCGGAGTTCGGGGAGTGGATCACCGTCTACAAGCGGTTTCGGCGCTGGTCGGCGGACGGGACTTGGGACCGGCTTCTGGCGGTGGTGCGCGCCCAGGCCGATGCCGCCGGGGACATCGACTGGCGGGTGTCGGTCGATTCCACGATCGAGCGGGCGCATCAGCACGCGGCCGGCGCCCCGCACCGGCCGCGCCCCGTCCCGCCGGAAAGGGGGGACGGGGCTGGGACGAACCAGGACAAGCCGTCGTGGTGCGAGCTGGTCGCCCTGCTGGAGGAGGTGGCCCGGCAGGCGAAGCGCTAGGACGCTCCCGCGGCGGGTTGTCCACCAAGATCCATCTGGCCGCCGACGGTCGGTGCAGGGTCCTGTCCTTCCTGATCACTCCTGGCCAGTGGGGTGACAGCCCGCAGTTCATCGCGGTCCTGGACGCCATCAACGTCGCACGGCTGGGGCCGGGCCGCCCACGCCGCCGTCCAGACCACGTGCTGGCCGACAAGGCCTACTCCTCGCGCGCCAACCGGGCCTACCTGCGTCGACGCGGGATCGCACACACGATTCCCGTGCCGGCCGACCAGCGGCAGCATCGCCACGATCGCGGACGCCGCGGTGGTCGCCCGCCCGGCTTCGACGCCGAGCGCTACAAGCAACGCAACACCGTCGAACGCGCCATCAACCGCCTCAAGCAGTTCCGAGCCGTCGCGACCCGCTTCGACAAACGCGGCTACCTGTTCACCGGCACCATCACCGTCGCTGTCCTGCTCATCTGGCTACGCACCTGATCCAAGAAACAGGCCCTAG
>NZ_JBEZJP010000836.1:0-1022 GCF_040653175.1 Actinomadura sp. NPDC048032 | reverse complement strand
GATCGTCGCGCTGAGCAACTGCTCGGGCTCCCTCGTGCGCGGGCCGCGGTCGCGGGACGCCGACGCCGCGCTGGTGCTGACCAACGGCCACTGCCTGGAGTCGGGCATGCCGGACGCCGGCGAGGTGATCGTGGACCGCAGGTCGTCCCGGACGTTCACGCTCCTCGACCGGACGGGCGGCCGGAGCCTCGGCACCCTCCAGGCCACCAGGGTCGAGTACGCGACGATGACCGACACCGACGTGACCGTGTACCGGCTCGACACGACCTACGCGGCGATCCAGCAGCGCTACGGGATCCCCGCGCTGCGCCTGTCGACGGCCCGGCCGCACGACGGGACGCCGATCCGGGTCGTGTCCGGCTACTGGCGGAAGATCTACGGCTGCAGGACGGACGCGACCGTCTACCGGCTGCGCGAGGCCGACTGGACGTGGAAGGACTCCATCCGCTACAAGCCGGAGTGCCAGACCGTCCACGGGACGTCCGGGTCCCCGGTCATCGACGCCCGGACGCGCCAGGTCGTCGGCGTCAACAACACCGGCAACGACGACGGCGAGCGCTGCACGCTCAACAACCCGTGCGAAGTCGACCGCGCCGGGAACGTCACCGTCCGGAAGGGCGTCCACTACGGGCAGCAGACGTACCTGCTCGCCCGCTGCCTGGGCCAGGGCAACGACGTCGTGCTGGGCGGGGCGTGCGCGCTGCCCCGGCCCTGACGGGCAGCGGGCGGGCGGTCACCCCTCCGCCAGCAGCCCGGTGCGGAGCCGGTCGAGGGTCGCGCGGATCAGCCGGGAGACGTGCATCTGGGACAGGCCGATCTGCTCGGCGATCTGCGTCTGCGTCTTGTTCCCGAAGAACCGCAGGAGCAGGATCGTGCGCTCGCGCTCGGGCAGGTCGTCGATGAGGGGCCTGAGGGCGTGGCCGTCGATGAAGGCCTCCAGCGCCGGGTCCTCGGACCCGAGGTACTCGCCGACGGTGCCGGCCTCGCCGTCCGGTGTCCCGTCGGCCGGCGCCTCCAGCGAC
>NZ_JBEZJP010000835.1:0-1026 GCF_040653175.1 Actinomadura sp. NPDC048032 | reverse complement strand
GCGAGCAGGACGCGGTCGGGGTAGAGGCGGTCGACCTCGGCGCGGACGCGTTTGAGGTAGGCGTGGGTTTCGGGGAGGTTCTCGCAGTTGGTGCCTTCGCGGGCGTACAGGTAGGGGACGGCGTCCAGACGGAATCCGTCGATGCCCAGGTCGAGCCAGAACCGCAGGTTCTCCAGCATGGCGTCCTGGACGTCGGGGTTGTCGTAGTTGAGGTCGGGCTGGTGGGCGAAGAAGCGGTGCCAGTAGTACTGGCCGCGGACGGGGTCGTAGGTCCAGTTGGATGACTCGGTGTCGACGAAGATGATGCGGGCGTCGGGGTAGCCGGTGTCGTCGTCGGCCCACATGTAGAAGTCCCCGAACGGCCCGTCGGGATCGGTCCGCGACGCCTGGAACCAGGGGTGCTGGTCGGAGGTGTGGTTCATCACCAGATCGGCGATGACGCGAATACCCCGCGCATGGGCTTCTTCGATGAGTTCCACGAAATCGCCCAGCTCCCCGAAGTCGGGGAGGATGTTCGTGTAGTTGGCGATGTCGTAGCCGCCGTCTTTCAGTGGCGACTGGTAGATGGGCAGCAGCCACAGGCAGTCCACGCCGAGCCATTGCAGATGGTCCAGCTTGGAGATCAGCCCGCGCAGGTCGCCGTACCCGTCGTTGTTGGAATCGGCGAAGCCCCGGACCGACACCTCGTAGAACACCGCCGTCTTGAACCAGTGCGGGTCACGTGGGGTCTCCGGGTCGAACGCATCCGGGAGGGGTCCCGACTGCGTCGGAATGGCGTCCGAAGGGATCTCGGTGAAGACGTCGTCCGGGGGCACCGCGCCAGGGGGCGCCGCCGACGGGACGGCGGGGGACTGGGGCTCGTTGGGTCCGCTCAACTCTCGCTGCTCCCGAACGTCAGGACGTGTGCGGGTCGGACATGGGGATCGAGGTAGACGTAGTTCGATCCGCGCCATGTGTAGGTGGTGCCGTCGAGTTGGTCGGTGACGGTGTGGGGTTGGTCGGGGTCGTCGGGGAGGCCGAGGGCGG
>NZ_JBEZJP010000834.1:0-1056 GCF_040653175.1 Actinomadura sp. NPDC048032 | reverse complement strand
CCCCGCCCCGGCCGGGCGCGCCGGGCCGGCGCCGGGGGCGGGGCGGGGTCGCTGTCACGCGCCAACCGTAGTTCAGCCCCGCCCCGCGCCGCGCACCGATCGAAGATCATCGCGGGGCGGGAGCCGCCGTCCGCGCCCCTGACTTTCGTCAGTAACGGCCCAGTTCACCGGCCAGTAGCGTGAACCCCGTGAACGACTCCGCGGCCCTTGGTCTCCCGACGCCCGCGCCGCCCCCGCCGTCCCGCCTGCGGGCGCTGCTCCGCCGGCCCTCCCGCGCCGCGCTGGTCAAGGACGTCCTGCTGTACGGGATCCTGGCGTTCCCCGTCCTGGCCGGCATGGTCTCCCCGCCGCAGCCCGGCCGGGCGTCGTGGTGGCTGCAGGCGGCCGGGCTCGGCGTCCTCGCCGCCGCGATCGCCGCGGGACGCGCCTGGCCCGCCCCGGCGCTGCTCACCGTCATCGCGCTGACCCTCGTCCACGGCAACTTCGTGTTCGCCATGCCCTTCCTGTCCTACCTGGCGGGCCTGCGCAGCGCCCGCGCGCAGCCGCTGCTGTGGGGCTTCACCGGAGTGTTCGTCGGCGGGGCGCTGCTGTCGGCGGTCCGCGGCACGCAGGTCAACGCCTGGTTCCCCGCCACCGTCTGGCTCGTCCTGTTCGGCGTCCTGCCGTGGCTGGTGGGCCGCTACTGGCGCCAGTACCAGGAGCTGCTGCGCGCCGGATGGGAACGCGCCGAACGCCTGGAGCACCAGCAGCGCATCGTCGCCGAACGCGAAAGGCTCCGCGAGCGCGCCCGCATCGCCCAGGACATGCACGACTCCCTCGGCCACGAACTGGCCCTGATCGCCGTGCGCGCCGGCGCGCTGGAGGTCGCGCCGGGACTGCAGGACCGGCACCGCGCCGCCGCCGCCGAACTGCGCACCGGCGCCGCCGACGCCACCGACCACCTTCGCGAGATCATCGGCCTGCTGCGCGACGACGCCGCCGAGGACCGTGGAGACCTTCTCGACGGCAACCACACCCGAGCGTTACGAGCCGGCGTTCGTGAGTTGCGTCTTCACT
>NZ_JBEZJP010000833.1:0-1060 GCF_040653175.1 Actinomadura sp. NPDC048032 | reverse complement strand
GCCGGTGGGCCGGACGGCGCCTTCTCGGGATCGGCGTCAGCCGCCGCCCGCTCCTCGGTCGACCCGGCGAACGGGCCGACCGTCCGGGTCCGAGGTCAGCCAGGAACCGTCCCCCAGCGGCTCCAGATCGTAAGAATGGCGGGAATGCGCCTCGAACCGGTCGACCACTCCCCCGGTGCGCAGATCGATCCGGTAGTGGACGTGCCATTCCCTTTCGTCGTCCGGTACATCGTCCTCTTCCCGCTCGCCGCCGATGGTGACGATGGCCGTGTCGGCGTCCAGATACCCGCCGCTCCACTCGAAGGCCGCGGCTTCGGGGTCGTGGCCGAACGCCGCCACCGGCAGGCTCAGCACCACCTCGCCGCTCGGACACTCGTGGAAGGCCACGTCGGCCTGCCCGTGGTCGATGCTCATGAACTGCCCGCCGCCCGGCGCCAGGGCCATGACGCACCGGTCGTCCCACGGGTACTGCTCCACTTCCAGCGTCGACCCCTTGAGGGAGCCGGCGAAGACGAGCGCACCGTCCTGGCCCTCGCCCACGTCCAGCAGCATCCGTGACCCGTCCGGCAGTGGCAGGTGCTCTCCGCCGTGCCCGCAGGACCCCAGATCGGCCTGCGCCCGGACCGTTCCGGACCCGGCGTCGAGAACCACCCAGGTGTCGGGGCTTCCGCGGCCCGCCATCGCATCCGGCCGGTACACCCAGACGAGCGTCCCGTCCGGCGAGAAGGCGACCGTCGGCCTGTGCCCGTACTTCTCGGTCGACCTGGGCAGCAACGCGTATCGCCACAGCTCGGCACCGTCGCGGCGCAGGCGGACGATGTCGTGCTGCGTCGCGTAGACGAGGGTGTCGCCCAGAGGGGCGACGGCGAGACTGCTCACGTTCAGGCCGGCGCCGACGTCGACGGACCAGGCCGCCTGGAGGGGGCCTTCCGCGGCGGCGTCGACCTCGTAGACGCAGAGACGCCCGTCCAGAGACCGGGCGAACAGGTGATTCATGGCGCGCAGGCTAACAGCGCACAGGGACAGAAAATGGAAAAGGGCCCCGCCGTGACGGCGGGGC
>NZ_JBEZJP010000832.1:0-1065 GCF_040653175.1 Actinomadura sp. NPDC048032 | reverse complement strand
GTCAGAGCCCATCTGGTGGCTTGAGGGAGCCTCGGCCGACGGGTGGAGGTGCGGCGGACTGTGTGGGTTCTCGGCCTGGGGACGGCGTCCGCGTATGGGTGGGTTGGCTTGGTTGCGAGTGAGGGTGACGGGTCAGGGCCATACCTGGTGGAGGGTCCAGGGGCCGGGGCTGTGCGGGGCGATGACCTCGGCGATGGCGGGGCCGTCGGGTGTCGCGACCTGGAGGCGGTAGAACCTCGCCTGGCCCGGAGCCTGCCATTCCTCCAGGACGCGGCGCACGTGGTAGCGGCCTCGGGGGCCGGTGATGTGGGAGGGGCGGCCCGTGGGCGTGGTCTCAGCCGAGACCGGTTCATCGATCAGCACGGGACGACAAGCTAATACGAACACACGTTCGAAGCGAGCGACGCGCCGGGAAGGTTCTCGCATTCAGGCGTCCCGGCCTTGATCGGGGCTTGAGGGGGAAGGGGAATGTCCGTGCGGCTCGCTAGTGTCGCTGCCGCCGCACTACGGAGGTCGATGAACATGGCGACGTACACACTCATCCCGGGCGCGGGCGGGCAGGCCTGGTTCTGGCATCGGCTGGTGCCGGAGCTGCGCGCTCGGGGGCACGATGCCGTAGCCGTCGAGCTTCCGGCCGGGGACGACGCCGCGGGGCTCTCGGAGTACGCCGACACGGTCGTCGAGGCGATCGGGGATCGGACGGACGTCATCCTGGTGGCGCAGTCGATGGGCGGGTTCACAGCGCCGCTCGTCTGCGAGCGGGTGCCCGTCGACCTTCTGGTGCTGCTCAACGCCATGGTCCCGTCGCCAGGCGAGACGGGCGGTGATTGGTGGGGGAACACCGGGCAGGCGAAGGCGATGTCCGACCAGGCGGTCCGGGAGGGACGGACACCGTCCGCGGAGTTCGACGTCGAGGAGTGCTTCTTCCACGACGTGCCGGACGACGTGAAAGCCGTGGCGCTGTCGCAGGAGACCGTGCGTGATGTCGCCGCCCGCCACACCGCCGGTGTGGAAGGTGCGCATCGTCAGCTGCGTGCCGGGCTCGCCGATGGACTGCGCGGCGAT
>NZ_JBEZJP010000831.1:0-1079 GCF_040653175.1 Actinomadura sp. NPDC048032 | reverse complement strand
CATGGCTCGAAGCTATCAGAAGTTTCAAAGATTTCTGAAAACTCTGAGCTGTTAAGCTCTGCTGGAGATCGCGAGGAGAGGGGAGCATCGTGGCCGACACGGGCGAGGCCGCCGAACGGCTGGCGCTGACCCTGTCCCAGGGGGGTCTGCAGAAGGCGACCGCGCGGGTGCTGGCGGCGCTGATGTTCGCCGAGACCGACAGTGTGACCGCTCCCGAACTGGCCGAGCGGCTCTCCATCAGCTCCGGGTCGGTGTCCGGAGCGATCAAGATGCTGTCCACCGTGGGGCTGATCGAACGCGTCCCGGCCCCGGGCAGCCGCCGGGAGCACTACCGGCTCCGCGAGGGCGCCTGGGCCACGCTGATGTCCACGCAGAACGGGCTGATCCAGGCCATGTTCGAGGCCGCCGATCAGGGCATCGCCGCCGCGGGGCGTGACAGCCTCGCCGCCGGCCGCCTCGGGGAGATGCGCGACTTCTACGGCTTCATGTTCCGCGAGATGCCCGCCCTGGTCGACCGCTGGCGGGCCGAGTACCCCCGCCGGCGGGCCGAGGGCCGGTAGCGCCCGGGGCGAGGGAACGGGCGTTCTCGGCGCACGCCGGAATCCCAGGGCGTTAAGGAAGCGTTAAGCGCGGCCTCCCGCGCGCTAAGAACGCGTCAACGGTTCGGAGAAGTGCCGGACAAGTGCCGTTTACTGCCTGATGCACCCCCAAAGCGGGTGCGGTGTGACGAGCACCCGGCGCTCCGTGGCGGCATTCCGCCGCCCTCCAAGGAATCGAGAAATGTCAGATCTGGCGTTCATCCTGCTGACGGTGGCGGTCTTCGCCCTGTTGGCGCTGGTCGTGAAGGCGGTCGAGCGGCTGTGACCGCGGAGAACGGAATCGGCCTGACGCTGGCCGTACTGCTGGTCGCCTTCCTGGTCGCGGCCCTTCTTTTCCCGGAGCGTTTCTAGTGAGCCCGACGGTCGCCGGGGTCCTTTTCCTCGGCTCTCTCCTGCTCGCCCTCGCTCTTTTTCGCGTTCCCGGGGGGGTCGCGGCGCCGTTCAGTCGCGGTCCTGCCAGGCGTGGTCGACGGGGCCGAT
>NZ_JBEZJP010000830.1:0-1083 GCF_040653175.1 Actinomadura sp. NPDC048032 | reverse complement strand
GCGGCGACCCGGTCCACGCCGCCGCGCAGCGCCGCGTCCAGGGCCAGCTCCTCGTACGCCGACACGTGCGCGACCAGCCCGGCGAGCAGCGGCTCCATGGCGGGGACGGGCAGCGGCACCGCCCCGGACCCGGTGATCCGCGCCGGGACCTCGATGACCGCGCGGTCGTCCAGGAACGGCAGCGTGCGGTGGTTGCGCACGTTGACGACCTGCACGTCGCCGCGGCCGCCGACCAGCGACGCGGCCAGCTGCACGGCCGCCTCGGAGTAGAACGCGCCACCGCGCTCGGCGAGCCGGGCGGGCTTGGTGTCCAGCGCGGGGTCGGCGTAGGCCTCCAGCAGGTCGCGTTCGAGCGCGGCGACCTCCTCGGCCCGCGACGGCGCGGCCCGCTGCTCCTCGACGACGCGGTCGTGCTCGTAGAAGTAGCGCAGGTAGTACGACGGGACGGCGCCGAGCGTCCGCAGGAACGGGGCGGGCAGGCCGGAGACGGCGGCGAGCTCGCCGGGATGCCGGTCGAGCAGGTCCGGAAGGACGTCGTGCCCGTCCAGCAGGACCGACCGCACCCAGGTGAGGTGGTTGAGCCCGGCGTGGCCGAGGCCGACCCGTTCGGGCGGGACGCCCAGCAGCGCCGCCGCGCGCCGCTGGAATCCGATCGCGACGTTGCACAGGCCGACCGCGCGGTGCCCCGCGTCCAGCAGGGCCCGGGTGACGATGCCGACCGGGTTGGTGAAGTCGATGATCCAGGCGTGCGGGGCGCGGGCGGCGACGCGCCCGGCGATGTCCAGCACGACCGGGACGGTGCGCAGCGCCTTGGCGAGGCCGCCGGCGCCGGTCGTCTCCTGCCCGACGCAGCCGCGGGCCAGCGGCAGCGTCTCGTCGACGTGCCGGGCGGCCTGCCCGCCGACGCGCAGCTGGATCACGACGATCGTCGCGTCCGCGACCGCCGCGTCCAGGTCGCCTGTGGTGACGACGCGGGCGGGGTGGCCCGCGCGGGCGAGCATCCGCGCGGAGAGCCCGCCGACGAGCTCCAGCCGCCGGGCGTCGGGGTCGGCGAGCACCAGCTCCGACACCGGCAGCGCCGCG
>NZ_JBEZJP010000829.1:0-1083 GCF_040653175.1 Actinomadura sp. NPDC048032 | reverse complement strand
CCGGTATCGGCTGCTGGAGACGCTCCGGCAGTATGGCCGAGAACGGCTGGTCGAATCCGGGCGAGATGCCGAGTTGAGAGGCCGCCATCGCGACTACTACCGGAAGCTGGCGGCCAAGGCGGATGCCGGCCTGTTCGGCCCTGACCAGATCGCATGGCTGAGCAAACTCCAAGTGGAGCACAGCAACCTGCGCGCCGCCCTGGAGCACTACCTGTCCGACCGCTCCGGCGGCCGCGCGGCACTCGGCATGGTCGCCGACCTGCTCTACCACTGGATCACAAGCTACTACCTGACCGAAGGACGGCACTGGATCGACCGGGCCCTGGATCGCGCCCCCGCTGCCGACGAGCCTCGCGCCCGGGCCTTGTGGTGCGCCAGCTGGCTGGCGATCATCCAGGGTGACCTCGACACCGCGGCCGAGATGCTGGAGGAGAGCAAGGCGATCGGTGAGCGACTCGGTCTCGAGCACGTGCTCGGCTATGTGGCCGTGTTCTCCGGAATGGTCGCCATGGGTCGTCAGGACGTGAAGACGGCGATCGTCCTGTACCAGGAGGGCATCGACCGGCATACCCTTACGGGCGACCCGGTCGGCCACGTGCTCGCCCTGGTTCGCCTCTCACTCGCCTATTCCTATCTGGGCCAGACGGCGGCCGCCGTCTCGCTTGGTGAAGAGGGGCTCGCCATTTGTGACGCCCACGGGGAGACCTGGCATCGGTCGTACACGATGATGGCCTTGGGCGTCGAGAGATGGCTGGAAGGCGACACGGCCCGCGCAACCGCGCTGGAGCAGGACAGCCTGCGCGCCAACCGCTCCCTGGAGGACCCCTTCGGTATGGGCCTCAACTTGGAGGTCTTGGCCTGGGTGGACGCCACCGAGGGGCGGCATGCGCGAGCGGCGAGCTTCTTGGGAATCGCCCAAGCCCTGTGGAACGCACTCGGCGCTCCCCTCTCCGGGTACGGGCACCTGGTGCGGTACCACGACGCCTGCGAGGAAGAAGTCCGGCGCGCACTCGGCTCTTCGAGATTCTTCAAGGTCCACGACGAGCTGCACCAGTACGACCGGCGCATCGACAACGCCGCCAC
>NZ_JBEZJP010000828.1:0-1085 GCF_040653175.1 Actinomadura sp. NPDC048032 | reverse complement strand
TCGCCAGGTTCGCCGTGCCCAAGCACGCCTAGCACACGGTGCTGATGGCGGGCATCGTGATCGCGCTGGTGCTGCGCGGCGCGTTCATCGCGGTCTGCTCGCGGAGCAAGGCCGTCGGCGATCTCGAAGGCGTGGACGGCGGGCGGCCGTACTGCACGCCCGACGGGGTGGGCGCGGTGCTCAAGGTGTTCGGGACGCGGGCGCCCGACGGCGCCGTCCCGAAGCCCTCCCGGGTCGTCAGCGCCAACCAGGCCTGCCCCGCCGTGCCCTTCGTGGCCGTCTACAAGGGGGTCCGGGTCGAGTGCGCCACGCCGGGTGAGGACCTCGCCCGGGGCCTGACCGTCCCGGTCAGGGGGAGCGCGCACGCGAGGCCGCAGGTGCCGCCCGACGCCGTCACGGCGAGCGGCAGCGGCCTGGACCCGCACATCACGCCCGCCTACGCGAGGCTCCAGGCGCCGCGGGTCGCCAAGGCCCGCGGCATCTCCGAGGCGCGGGTCCTGGCGGCCGTCCGGCACAACCAGACGGGCCGGGCGCTCGGCTTCATGGGGGAGCCGGTGGTGAACGTCCTCCGCCTCAACCTCGAACTGGACCGCGACCACCCCGTCGGCGCCGGGAGGAGCTGATCATGACGCGCGGGCGGCTCCGCGTCTACCTCGGGGCCGCCCCGGGCGTGGGCAAGACGTACGCGATGCTCGCCGAGGCGCACCGGCGGCGGGCCCGCGGCACCGACGTCGTCGCGGGGTACGTGGAGACCCACGGCCGGCCCCTGACCGCGGAGCGGCTCGCCGGGCTGGAGACGCTGCCCCGCAGGACGGTGGAGTACCGCGGGACGGCGTTCACCGAGCTCGACACGGAGGCCGTGATCGCCCGGCGCCCGCGGGTCGTGCTCGTCGACGAGCTCGCGCACACCAACGTGCCCGGCTCCCGGCACGCCAAGCGCTGGCAGGACGTCGAGGAGATCCTGGACGCCGGGATCGACGTCGTCTCCACCGTCAACGTCCAGCACCTGGAGTCGGTGAACGACGTCGTCGAGCAGATCACCGGCGTGCCGCAGCGCGAGACCGTCCCGGACGAGGTCGTCCGCC
>NZ_JBEZJP010000827.1:0-1087 GCF_040653175.1 Actinomadura sp. NPDC048032 | reverse complement strand
GGGATCGGCAAGACGGCCCTGGTCGAACAGGTCGCGGCGGCCGCCGGGGACATGCGGGTCCTCCGCGGGATCGGCGTCGAGTCCGAGAGCGAGCTGCGCTGCACAGCAGGTGGACCGCGGCGAGGTGGATCTCCTGGACGGTCGAGGTCGAGGCGGCCCGCACGGTGATCGCGTCGTCGCACGCCTCGGCCAGCGGGTTCGGGCCGGGCCCGGTGACCGCCCAGGCCGTGAGCCCGAGCCCGCGGGCCCGTCGCGCCGCCGCGATCACGTTGGGGCTGCGCCCGCTGGTCGACAGGCACACCAGCACGTCGCCGGGACGGCCGTGGGCCTGCACCTGCCGCTCGAACACGACGGCCGGGCCGTAGTCGTTCCCGATCGCCGTGACCGACGAGGTGTCGCCGTGCAGCGGGATCGCCGACAGCGGCCGGCGCTCGTCCTCGAACCGGCCGACGAGCTCGGCCGTCAGGTGCTGCGCCTCCGCGGCGCTGCCGCCGTTGCCGCAGGCCAGCAGGCGGCCCCCGGCGCGCAGGACGGAGGCCAGGCGCAGGCCCCACGCCTGCACGGTGGGGACCTGCTCGCGGAACAGCAGCGCGGCCTCCGCGAGCGCCTCCAGCCGCAGGTCGTGGACGGTGGCGGTGCGGGTACGGATTCCGGGCTGCGCGGTCATCAGGCCGCCACCTCGCTCAGCACGGCGGCCTCCCGGTAGACCCGGGCGGTGTCGGCGGCGACCCGGGCCCACGAGTAGCGTTCGCGCGCCCGGCCGCCGCCCGCGCGCCCCATCGCGGCGCGCCCGGCCGGATCGTCCAGCACCCGCCGGATCGCCCTGGCGGCCTTCTCCGGGTCGCGCGGCGGGACGACCACGCCGGTGACGCCGTCCACGACGGTGTCCAGATGCCCCCCGACGGCGGTCGCCACCACCGGGACGCCGCAGGCCATGGCCTCCAGCGGCACCATGCCGAAGGGCTCGTACCAGGGCAGGGAGACGACGAGGCTCGCCGAGCGCAGCAGCGGCGGGACCTCCTCGCGGCCGAGCCGGCCGAGGAACTCCACCCGGCCCGCCACGTCCGCGTCCGCCGCCACCCGCCGC
>NZ_JBEZJP010000826.1:0-1096 GCF_040653175.1 Actinomadura sp. NPDC048032 | reverse complement strand
GTCCACCCTCCCCTTACTTGAGAGTTCAACCATACTCGACATCATTGAACTTTCAAGTCTTGACCAGGCCGCCCGCGACGGCGGCCACCTCGTCGGATTCGGCGACCGCGTCGAGGACGTGGCCGAGCTGGATGCCGGTGTCGGGGACCTCGTCGAGAAGCGCGGCCTGGATCCCGTCGCCTGCCTCGCGCTCGACGACGGTCACGCGGCGCGTGCCCCGCGAGACCCGCACGCGGCGCCGTTCGTAGAGGGCGAGCAGGGCGCACTGCGCGGCGCGCGTGGGCCCGCCGCAGAGCAACGCGGTCTCGTAGGGGGTGAACTCGTCCACGGCGGCTCCCCGGGGGGCTGGCGGTCACTTCCGCGTTCGTCGATGTGACGCGTCAGGGCCCGGGGAGGTTGCGTCATTCGGCCGGTTCGAGGGTGAGCGAGATCGAGTTGATGCAGTACCGGTCGTCGGTCGGGGTGTCGTAGCCCTCGCCGTGGAAGACGTGCCCGAGGTGCGAGTCGCACACCGCGCAGCGGACCTCGGTGCGGACCATCCCGAGGGAGCGGTCCTCGATCAGCGTGACCGCGTCGGAGTCGGAAGGCGCGAAGAACGACGGCCAGCCGCAGTGGCTCTCGAACTTGGTCTCCGACCGGAACAGCTCGGTCCCGCACGCGCGGCACCGGTACACGCCGACGGTCTTGGTGTCGGTGTACTCGCCGGTGAAGGGCTTCTCGGTGCCCGCCTCACGCAGCACGCGGTACTCCTCCGGGCTGAGCCGGGCCCGCCACTCGTCCTCGCTTTTGCGGATCTTCTCCATGGGTTCGACCGTACCCGGCGCGGGTGCGCGGGAGGACTGTCGTGCCCGTGGGTTAACGTGCGGTTATGGCCTCGCCCTTCATCGAGATCCCGGTCGGGGATCGGCTCGTCAAGGTGACCAATCCCGACAAGGTCTACTTCCCCGAGCACGGCTACACCAAGCGGCAGCTCGTGGAGTACTACCTGGCCGTGGGGGAGGGGATCCTGCGCGCCACCCGCGACCGCCCGACGACGCTGGAACGCTGGCCCGCCGGGGTCTTCGAGGGCGCCAGGATGGCCACCCGCGAGGACTAC
>NZ_JBEZJP010000825.1:0-1107 GCF_040653175.1 Actinomadura sp. NPDC048032 | reverse complement strand
GGCAGGCCCTCGAACACCGACGGGACGGTGTGGCCGCCCATGCCGTTGCCCGCGTCCACGACGACCTTGAGCGGGCGGATGGACGACAGGTCGACAGGAAGCTGAACGAGGAGTGGACGTGCAGCTCCGCCCACGGCACGCGGGCCTCGGCGCGGCGGGGGACGCCGGCCGGCTCCGGCGGCGGCTCGGGGGCCCGCCCGCCGGGCCGCCACGACAGCCGCTCCTCGAACTCCCGCCACGGGATCGGCGGATTGTGCCATCCCATCAGCCGGAGAGCCCCTCTGTCATGATCGGCGGCTCAGTCATAGACGGCCTCGACGTGCCAGCGCCCGCCCTCGACGGCGAGCAGGTAGGCGGCGCCGTCGTCGGTGGTGACCTGGAACCGGGCGCGGCGGCGGGCGGCGGCCGGGTCCCACCAGCGCTCGTCGGCGGGCCACGGGCCCGTCCAGCCGGTCACGGCGGCGGGGCGCCCGCGCACACGGAGCGTCGCGGGCGGCGCGGACACCTCGCAGCGCGCCGACACCACGACCGCCGCGCCGGACGCGTCGGCGAGCTCGGCGGGCACCGGCGCCGCCGGGACGACCGAGGGCGCGGGCCCGGGCACGCTCCCGGGCCACGGCCCCTCCCGCGACTCGGCCGGGACGAGGTCGCCGACCGGGACGCGGACGACCCGCTCGCCCGGCCCGCGCCCGCCCACCAGCACCGGCCGCGCGATCCCGCGGTGGCCGAGGAGCGCCTGGATCCGGTCGGCGGCCCGCGCGATGCGGTCGGTGACGGTGGTGCGCCCCCAGAGCCCCTCCTGCCGTCCGAGGTCGGGGACGAGCTGGTCGGGCGCCAGCTCCACCCACGTCACGCCGCCCCAGGCGTCGTCGCCCCCGTCCCGCCCGGCCGGCCGGTGGGCCGACAGCTGCCACCGCACCCGCTCGGCGACGGCCAGCGCCGACAGCCCGTCGTGCCGCCACAGCCGCCGCAGGACGTGCCCGTCGGCGAACCCGACCGCGACCTCCAGCCGCGTTCGAGCCCGCGCTGAGGATGCACCGCTGGCTGTCGGACGCCGCCGACGTCGCGCATCTCGACGACGACTACGTCCGGCCGCTGATGGAGATC
>NZ_JBEZJP010000824.1:0-1120 GCF_040653175.1 Actinomadura sp. NPDC048032 | reverse complement strand
GGGGTTGAACGCGATGTCGATGTCCTCGCCCTCCAGGGACGCCTCCAGGGCCTCCACGGCCTGAGCCTCGTCGCCCGTCCCGGCCTCCAGGACGAAAACGGACGGTCTCACCTGCAAGGCCGCACAAGGCGGCAAGGCTGAACGCCGAAAACGAGAAAGGACGTCTCGCATGAGTGAGATGCCTGACAGGCTCCGATCCCGCTTCCCCAAGGCAGTGGTACTGGAGACCAGTCGAAAGACCGCGAGCTGGGGCCTCTTCGTCCCCGACTCGGAACCCGTCCTGACCGTCAAGCCTGGCGCGTGCGTCACCATCAACACCGTCAGCTGGACCGGGGCGACCGCTTCCCAGGGCCCGATCGCCTACTTCAGGGCACTGGGGGTGCCCGCCGACCAGGTGCTGCCCGAACTGCTGGAGGTGGCGGCGATGCCGCGTCCGGAGGGATCGAGCGGCCACGTCCTCACGGGGCCGATCGGCGTCGAGGGCGCCGAACCGGGCGACGTGCTGGAGATCCGCGTTCTGGATGTCTCGCCGCGCGTTCCCTACGGCGTGAACAGCAGCGGCCCCGGTCTCGGGGTCCTCGGCGATCTTCTGGAGCGGCGGACCGCCCGCCTGCTCCGGCTCGATCCCGAGCAGCGGTTCTACGCCTTCCAGGGCGGCATCGAGATCCCCTTCAGGCCGTTCGCGGGGATCATGGCGGTCGCGCCGCCCACCGGGGTCGGCGCCGTCTCCGCCAACCCGCCCGGCAGGTGGGGCGGCAACATGGACTTCCGCGATCTCGTCGCGGGGTCCACGCTGTACCTCCCGGTCTTCCAGCCGGGCGGTATGTACTACACGGGCGACACCCACGGCGCGCAGGGGCACGGCGAGGTCAACCAGACCGCCGTCGAGCACTCGATGGCGGTGACCGTGCAGTTCTTCGTGCACAAGGGCGGCGCCCTGAAGTTCCCCCGCGCGGAGAACCGTGATCACGTCTGGTGCGTGGGGGTCCACGCGGATCTCAACCTGGCCATGCGGATCGCGGCCGAGGAGGTCGTCGACTACCTCGTCGGCGTCCTCGGAATGACGGGCGTCGAGGCCTACCGGCTCGCCGCCCGTCACCAGGAGGCGGACCCCCGCGAC
>NZ_JBEZJP010000823.1:0-1122 GCF_040653175.1 Actinomadura sp. NPDC048032 | reverse complement strand
GACGTAGTTCGATCCGCGCCATGTGTAGGTGGTGCCGTCGAGTTGGTCGGTGACGGTGTGGGGTTGGTCGGGGTCGTCGGGGAGGCCGAGGGCGGGCAGGTCGAGGTGGACGGTGGCTTCGCGGGGTTGGTGGGGGTTGAGGTTGACGATGGTCAGGACGATGTCGTCGAGGTGGTGTTTGGAGAAGGCGAGGAGTTCGGGTTGGTCGACGTGGTGGAAGTGCAGGTTGCGGAGTTGCTGGAGGGCGGGGTGGGTGTTGCGGAGTGTGTTGAGGGTGGTGATGAGGGGGGCGATGGTGGTGTCGGTGCGGTCGGCGGTTTCCCAGTCGCGGGGGCGGTACTGGTATTTCTCTGAGTCGCGGTATTCCTCGCTGCCGGGGCGGACGGGGGTGTTCTCGCAGAGTTCGTAGCCGGAGTAGATGCCCCAGGCGGGGGAGAGCAGGGCGGCGAGGACGGCGCGGATTTCGAAGGCGGGGCGGCCGCCGTGCTGGAGGTATTCGTTGAGGATGTCGGGGGTGTTGGTGAAGAAGTTGGGGCGCATGTAGGCGGCGGCGGGGCCGGTGAGTTCGCGCATGTATTCGGTGAGTTCTTCGGCGTTGTTGCGCCAGGTGAAGTAGGTGTAGGACTGGTGGAATCCGATTTTGGCGAGGGTGTGCATCATGGCGGGGCGGGTGAAGGCCTCGGCCAGGAAGAGCACGTCGGGGTCGGTGGTGTTGATGTCGGCCAGGAGGCGTTCCCAGAAGGCGACGGGTTTGGTGTGGGGGTTGTCGACTCTGAAGATGCGGACGCCGTGGTTCATCCAGTGGTGCAGGAGGTTCTTGACGGCGGTGTAGAGGCCGTCGGGGTCGTTGTCGAAGTTGAGGGGGTAGATGTCCTGGTATTTCTTGGGCGGGTTCTCGGCGTGGGCGATGGTGCCGTCGGCGCGGGTGGTGAACCATTCGGGGTGTTGTGTCACCCAGGGGTGGTCGGGGGAGCATTGCAGGGCCAGGTCCAGGGCGACTTCCAGGCCGCAGTCGCCGGCGTGGGCGACGAAGGCGTCGAAGTCCTCCAGGGTGCCCAGGTCGGGGTGGACGGCGTCGTGGCCGCCGTCGGGTGAGCCGATGGCCCAGGGGGAGCCGGGGTC
>NZ_JBEZJP010000822.1:0-1129 GCF_040653175.1 Actinomadura sp. NPDC048032 | reverse complement strand
GGCTTCGACCCGGACCGCTACCGCCGCCGCAACGTCGTCGAACGCTGCTTCAACCAGCTCAAACGCTTCCGCGGCCTGGCCACCCGCTACGACAACTCGCCGCCCACTACCGCGCCGTGGTCACCATCGCCAGCCTCATCCTCTGGCTCAACCACGATCCACAAAACAGGCCCTAGACGACGTTGTGGCGGACGTAGGCGGGCGGGCGCCAGCCGAGGATGCTCTCGACCATGTTCACCGCCTGCCTCGCCTCCGCGACGTCGTGGACCCGGACGATGCGCGCGCCGCTCAGGATGGAGACGACGAGGGTGGCGATGGTGCCCTCGACGCGGTCGTGCTGGTCTCGCTCCAGGGTCTCGCCGATGAAGTCCTTGTTCGAGACGGCGACGAGCAGCGGGTAGCCGAGCTGTGCGATCTCCGGGAGGCGGCGGGTCAGTTCGAGCGAGTGGTGGGTGTTCTTGTTCAGGTCGTGGCCGGGGTCGATGATGATCCGGTCCGCCGGCACGCCGTGCTTCTCGGCCAGGGCCGCCCGCAGGCGCAGGAACTCGGCGACCTCGGTGACCACGTCGTCGTACTGCGGGCGAGGGTAGGGCGTCCGGGGGTCGGCGAGGCTGTGCGTGACGATGAGGGTCGCGCCGGCCTCCGCGACCACGTCGGCGAGGGCGGGGTCGTGCAGGCCGCTCGTGTTGTTCAGGACGTCGGCGCCGGCGGCGAAGGCGGCGCGGGCGACCTCGGGCCGGTACGTCTCGACGGAGATCACCGCGTCGGTGCGGGAGCGGGCGCCCTCGATGACCGGGACCACGCGGTCGATCTCCTCTTCGACGCTCACCGGAGGTCCCGGAGCGAAGGGGACGCCGCCGATGTCCAGCCAGTCGGCTTCGTGGACGAGCGCGTTCTCTACTGCGACCAATGCCTTGTCCAAGGCGAAAGTGCGGCCCCGGTCGTGGAATGAATCGGGAGTGCGGTTGATTATCGCCATCACGGCGACCTGCCGCGAGAAATCGAACGTGCGCCGCCCGATCGTCCGTTCGGGGCAAATAATCTCGGGGTAGTAGAAAGCGTTCTTTTCGCTCACAACTTCATCGTCCAAGACGTGTCGGATGCTTTCGCGGCCGCCCGCGCGGCTGAC
>NZ_JBEZJP010000821.1:0-1133 GCF_040653175.1 Actinomadura sp. NPDC048032 | reverse complement strand
GCGGGCGCGGGCCGCCGAGCGGCTCACCGCCGAATGGATCCGAACGGCCTCGACGATCTGGTCTCCCACCCTGTGGACGGGCGAGAGCGCCCAGTCAACCTGCACGGGCGGGGCCCGGAGAGCCACCGGCTCCTCGCGGCCCTGGCGCCGGGGCGGCTGCTGGCGTTCGCCTGCCCCGGCGCGCGGCACTCGGGGGGCCCCGCCTGGGACCCCGGCGAGCACGAGGTGGCCCGCTGGTGCCGGCTGGTCGCGGCCTACGGGTTCGACGCCGACCCCGGGGACCTGGACCTGCCGGCGCCGGCCGCCGCGTCGCCCGCGCCCGGCGCCGTCGTCGTCCATCCCGGGGCTGCGTTCCCGGCGCGCCGCTGGCCTCCCGAGCGGTTCGCGGCCGTCGCTGCGGCGCTGCGCGGCGGCGGGGAGCGCGTGGTCGTCACCGGCGGTCCCGGCGAGGCGCGCCTCGCGCGGCGCGTCGTGGAGCTCGCCGGGCTCGACCCGACCGCCGACCTGTCCGGCCGCACGTCACTCCCCGAGCTGGCCGCGCTCGTCGCGCGCGCACGGCTGGTCGTCTGCGGCGACACCGGGGTCGCGCATCTCGCGACCGCCTACCGCACACCGTCGGTGCTGCTGTTCGGCCCGACGCCGCCCGGCCGGTGGGGGCCTCCCGACCGCGCCGAGCACCACGTCCTGTGGGCGGGTCGCCGCGGCGACCCGCACGGACGCGAGCCCTGTCCCGGGCTGCTGGAGATCACAGCGGACCAGGCCGTCGAGGCCGCCGGGAAGGCACTGGCCCACCCGAACCGATGAGGGGGACGAGATGAGACATCCACGCGCCGTCGTCACCGGGGGCTCCGGCTTCCTCGGCTCGCACCTGTGCGAGGCGCTGCTCGCCGAGGGCGTCTCGGTGCTGTGCCTCGACAACCTGCTGACCGGGACCTCCCGCAACATCGCCCACCTCGCCGAGCGGCGGGACTTCCGCTTCCTCAAGCGCGACCTCACCGAGCCGGTGAACGTCCCCGGCGACGTCGGCTACGTCTTCCACCTGGCTGAAGGAGCACGGCGTCATCCCGGTCGAGTACGGGGACGGCGTGGCCGAGCGGATCGAGCAGGCCTCCGGCGGGACGGTCGACGCGTTC
>NZ_JBEZJP010000820.1:0-1149 GCF_040653175.1 Actinomadura sp. NPDC048032 | reverse complement strand
CCGGTACCGCACCCCGCGCAGCGCCAGCGGGATCAGCGCGACGATGATCAGGGCGTTGAACACCACGGCCGACAGGATCGCCGACTGCGGGCTGGGCAGACGCATGACGTTGAGCGCCTCCAGGCCCGGGTACAGCCCGGCGAACATCGCCGGGATGATGGCGAAGTACTTGGCGATGTCGTTGGCGATGGAGAACGTGGTCAGCGCCCCCCGCGTGATCAGCAGCTGCTTGCCGATCATCACGATCTCGATCAGCTTGGTCGGGTCGGAGTCGAGATCGACCATGTTCCCGGCCTCCTTGGCGGCCGAGGTGCCGGTGTTCATCGCCACCCCCACGTCGGCCTGGGCGAGCGCCGGGGCGTCGTTGGTGCCGTCCCCGGTCATCGCGACCAGGCGGCCGCCCTCCTGCTCCTTCTTGATCAGAGCGAGCTTGTCCTCGGGCCGGGCCTCGGCGAGGAAGCCGTCCACGCCCGCCTCGTCCGCGATCGCCCTGGCCGTGAGCGGGTTGTCGCCGGTGATCATGACGGTGCGGATGCCCATCCGGCGCATCTCCTCGAACCGCTCCCGCATCCCCGCCTTCACCACGTCCTTGAGGTGGATGACGCCGAGGACCCTGGCCGCGCCGTGCGCGACCTCGCCGACGACCAGCGGAGTGCCGCCGGAGGCGGAGATGCCGTCCACGACGCGGCTCAGCTCGGCGGGCACGGTCCCGCCCCGCCGGCGCACCCAGTCGGCGACCGCCCCGGCCGCGCCCTTGCGCAGCATCCTGTCCGGCCCGCGGTCCCCGGGCTCGCCCAGGTCGACGCCGCTCATCCGGGTCTGCGCCGAGAACGGCACCCACCGCGCCTGCGACAGCTCTCCCGGCGAGCGCTCCCGCAGGCCGTACCGCCGCTTGGCGAGGACCACGACCGAGCGGCCCTCGGGCGTCTGGTCCGCGAGGCTGGACAGCTGCGCCGCGTCGGCCAGCTCGCCATCGCCGACGCCCTGGACGGGCAGGAACTCCGCCGCCTCCCGGTTCCCGAGGGTGATGGTGCCGGTCTTGTCCAGCAGCAAAGTGTTGACGTCGCCCGCCGCCTCCACCGCGCGCCCCGACATCGCCAGCACGTTCCTCTGGACCAGCCGGTCCATGCCCGCGATCCCGATCGCCGA
>NZ_JBEZJP010000819.1:0-1157 GCF_040653175.1 Actinomadura sp. NPDC048032 | reverse complement strand
CCTGAGCTTCTTGTAGCCGGGCCAGCCGGAGCCGCCCCGCTCCTGCCGCCGCCAGGAGCTTCCTGCTTTTCCGCCGCGCGAACGGCGCCGCGGGTCATCCGCTCGGACGCCGGCGACCGACTATGCCGGCGCGTTCGACGACCGCAGTCGATCAGCCAGGAGTCCCTGGAAACGCGGGCACGTCATGATGTCGTCATGCGGGCACTCACCCTCGATCATGTCGAGTGCGGCCTGCGCCCGGGCGATCCGGACCAGCAGCCTCTCGCGGTGCCGGACCGTCACCTCGTGGCGCTCCGAGGTGGACCGGGCGGCCAGCATCGTCCGGATGTCCGCGAGTTCGAATCCCGCCTCCTTCGAGATCAGGATCGCCGCCACCCGGTGCACGTCGGCGTCGGTGTAACGGCGACGGTCCCCTGCGCGGGCCGGCGCCAGCAGACCTTCGGCCTCCCAGTACCGCAGCACGTGCGTCGGCAGCCCGAACTGCGCCGCCACCTCGCCGATTGACTTCATGTCGACATTAAGTCGCACACTGGCGGCCATGTCCAAGCTGCTCACCGTCCTCGACGCCTTCGACGATCTTCCCCAGGCTCGTGACCTGCGAGAACTCACCTACGATGGGCTGGGCGCCACCGACGTCGACGTCGGCTGCGGCAGTGGCCGCGCCGTCGGGGAGCTGGCCGCCCGCGGGGCGCGGGCCATCGGCGTCGACCTGGACCCCGCCATGGTCGAGGTCGCCTCCGAACGGTGGCCGGGGAGCGAGTTCCACGTCGCCGACGCCACCGCGCTGCCTCTGGACGACGGCTCCGTCACCGGCTACCGCACCGACAAGGTCCTGCACGTCCTCGCCGAGCCCGAGCAGGCCGTCGCCGAGGCCCGCCGGGTGCTGGCCCCCGGCGGCCGCGCGGTGCTCGTCGGCCAGGACTGGGACACGTTCGTCATCGACTCCGACGACCCCGAGCTCACCCGCTCACTCGTCCACGCCCGCGCCGACGCCATGCCGAACCCGCGGGTCGCCCGCCGCTACCGGAACCTCCTGCTGGACCACGGGTTCACCGACGTCACCGTCGCCGGCCCCACGATCGTGTGGACGGACGCCACGAGCCTGCCGGCGCTCGCCCGCATCGGAGGGGGAGGCGCCAGGTTCGACGCCCAGGTCG
>NZ_JBEZJP010000818.1:0-1210 GCF_040653175.1 Actinomadura sp. NPDC048032 | reverse complement strand
TACGACCCGGTGCGCGACGACATGTTCACCGCCACGCTCGACGGCGCCACCTGCAACGGCGAACCGATCCGCAGCCGCGGCGCCACCCGCGACGAGACCGCGGTGCTCGTCACCGGCTACCCCAACGCGCGGGAGATGCACCGCCGCGGTGAGGAGTCGCTGCGGAGCTTCGGTTCGCTGGTGGACGCGTTCGCCACCGTCCGCCGCCCGGGCAGCGCCGCCCTCACCCTCGCCCACGTCGCCGCCGGATGGGCGGACGTGGCCTACGGCACGTCCGTCAACGCGTGGGACGTCGCGGCGGCCGTCCTACTGGTCAGGCAGGCCGGCGGCACCTACCTGCCGCTGAACGGGGAGCCCGGCGGCCGCGACTGGGAGGCCCCCGGCTACCTGGCGTGCGTGGGCGGCTTCGACCTGGACGGCTCCGTCATCGCCGAGGTCGCGGGCCTCGTGAAGGCCGGTGAGCCCGCTTGAGCGCCACCGGACTGCGGACCGTCGACTGGATCGTCACCGACCTGGACGGGACCCTCGTCGGGCGCGACCTGCGGATCGTCGAGCCGAGCCTGGCGGCGCTGCGCCGCTTCATCGCCTCCGGCGGCACCGTCGTCATCGCCACCGGGCGCAGCGAGGAGGCCGCGCTGCCGTACTACCGGACGCTCGGCCTGACGACCCCCGCGATCCTCTACAACGGGGCGCGCGTGGTGGACCTCAGCACCGGCGCCGTCCTGCACCGGCGCTCCCTCGCCGTCGCCGCCTGGGCGAAGCTCACGCTGCTGTTCGCCGAGCTGCCCGCCGGGGTCTGGCCGGTCGCCTTCACCCAGGGACGCGCGCACACCACGGGCTCCTCGCCCACCCTGCTGGAGTACGCCCGCCGCGACGGGATCGAGCTCAAGCGGATCGGCTCGTGGGGCGACCTGCCGTTCGACGACATCGTCAAGGTCATGCTCATCTGCGACCGCCCCGAGCTGATGGATCCGGCCGAGGAGGCGGTTTCGGCGGCCGTGTCCGGCGTCACCCTCGTCCGGTCCGAGAGCACCTACCTGGAGGCGCTGCCCGCGGGCGCGACCAAGGGCACGGCGCTGCGCGAGCTGGCCGCCTCCCGCGGCGTGGCCCTCAGCGCCGTCGCGGCGATCGGCGACAACCCGAACGACCTGGACATGATCCAGGCCGCCGGTCTCGGCGCCGCCGTCGGGGGCGGCGCCGACGCCGGACG
>NZ_JBEZJP010000817.1:0-1211 GCF_040653175.1 Actinomadura sp. NPDC048032 | reverse complement strand
CGGTGTGCTGCGAGGTGACATGAACCGAGCCCTGAGACGCAGCGCGGAGGCGACCGGCGAGCTGGTCGGCGCCCTGCGCACCGGCCTGCCCGCGATGGCCGGGCTCGTCCCGCTCGTGGCGGCGCTGGCCCTGTCGTTCCTCGTGCTGCCGTGGCTCCCGACGGCCGTCAAGCCCCTGCGTGCGCTCGCGAACGCCGAACGGCGACGGGCCGGGCGCGTCCTCGGCCGCGAGATCCCCGAGCCGTACCGGCCGCCCTCCGGCGAGGGGCTCGGCGAGGCGGGGCGCCTGCTGCGATCGCCCTCCACGTGGCGGGACGCGGCCTGGATGGCGGCGCACGGGCTCACCGCTCTGGCCGCCGCCGCGGTCGCGGTCGCGGTGTGGCCGGCGATTCCGTTCACGCTCTCGCTGCCGCTGTGGTGGTGGGCGGCGCCCGAGGGCTCCCAGGCGGCGTTCATCACCTTGGACAGCTGGCCCAAGGCGCTGACGATGCCGTTCCTGCAGGGCGCCTTCGACCTGGGCATCCTGCTGTGGCTGGTGCCGCGGATCCGCTGGTGGCAGGCCAGGCTCGCGGAGGTGCTGCTGTCGCCCACCCGGCGCACCAGCCTCGCCGAGCGGGTCGAGGAGCTGGCCGAGACCCGCGCCGAGGCCCTGGAGGCGCACGGCGCCGAGCTGCGCCGCATCGAGCGCGACCTGCACGACGGGACGCAGGCCCAGCTCGTCGCCGCCGCCCTGCGGCTCGGCCTCGCCGACCGCCGCTTCGACGCCGATCCCGACGCGGCCCGGACGCTGTTCCTGGAGGCCCGGGAGGGCGTCGAGGAGGCGCTCGCGCAGCTGCGGACGGTGATCCGCGGCATCTACCCGCCGATCCTGTCCGACCGCGGCCTGGCCGGGGCGCTGCTGGCCCTCGCCGCCGGGCAGCCGATCCCCGTCGAGCTGGACGTCGAGGACGGCAGGGCGCCCGCCGCCGTCGAGGCCGCCGCCTACTTCGTCGTGGCCGAGGCGCTCACCAACATCGCCAGGCACAGCGGCGCCCGGCACGGATGGGTCGCGCTCCGGCGCGAACCCGCCCGCCTCACGATCATCGTGCGGGATGATGGCAAGGGCGGGGCCGACCCGGACCGGGGCAGCGGGCTCGCGGGCGTCCGCCGCCGGGTGGCGGCGCTCGACGGGACGACCCGCCTGGACAGCCCCGACGGGGGAGGGACGACGC
>NZ_JBEZJP010000816.1:0-1214 GCF_040653175.1 Actinomadura sp. NPDC048032 | reverse complement strand
GCCGCGCGCCGCTCACCGCGGCGCTGCTGACCGCCGTGACCGCCGCCGGCGCGCTGGCGGCCGTGGCCGCGCTCGTCATGATCCTCTTCGGGATGCCGGCGGCCGGATCGGTCGCGTTCGGCCTGTCGTGGTTCGGCGCGGGCCTCGTGTTCTCCGGCGTCGCGGCGCTCACCGCCCAGCTCGCCGAGACCTCCCGGCTGGCCAACGGCCTGGCGTTCGCCGTCCTCGGCGCGTCCTACCTGCTGCGCGGCGTGGCCGACGCGGGCTCGGCGCACTGGCTGTCGTGGCTGTCGCCGATCGGCTGGGCGCAGCGCGTCCGGCCGTGCGCGGACGAGCAGTGGGCCGTCCTGCTGCTTCCCCTCGCCGCGTTCGCGCTGCTGGTCACCGCCGCCTACGTGCTGACCGAGCGGCGCGACCTCGGCGCCGGGGTCCTCGCCCCCTCCCTCGGCCCCGCGCACGCCCCGCCGTCCCTGCGCGGCCCCTTCACCCTGTGGTGGCGGCTGCAGCGCGGCACGCTGCTCGGCTGGACCGCCGGGTTCCTGGTGTACGGCCTGGCCATCGGCGGCGTCGCGGACGGCGTCGGCGACCTGGTCAACGGCAGTGACGCCGTGCTGGACGACATCCGCAAGATGGGCGGCCAGCAGGACATCGCGGACGCGTTCCTCGCCACGGCCATGGGGCTCATGGCGCTGTTCACCGCGGCCTACGCGGTGCAGAGCGTCCTGCGGCTGCGCGCCGAGGAGAGCGGCGGGCGCCTGGAGCCGGTGCTCGCGACCGCCGTCGGCCGCACCCGCTGGGCCGTGGCCGGCCTGGCGAACACCGTCGCGGGGACGGTGGTCATGCTCGCCGCCACCGGCCTGTCCGTGGGACTGGTCCACGGCGCCCGCTCCGGCGACCTGACCGGTCAGATCCCGCGCCAGCTCGGCGCGGCGCTGGCCCAGCTCCCGGCGGTCTGGGTCGTCGCCGCCACCGCGATGCTGCTGTTCGGCGCCCTCCCGCGCGCGGCGTCCGCCGGATGGGGGATCCTCGCCGTCTTCCTGCTCCTCGGCCAGCTGGGACCGCTGCTGGGACTCCCGCAGGCGGTGATGGACCTGTCCCCCTTCACCCACACCCCGAAGCTGCCCGGCGGTGACGCCGACCCGCTCCCCCTCCTCGCGCTCACCGCGGCGGCGGCCGCCCTGACCGCGGCCGGACTGGCCGCCTTCCGCCGCCGC
>NZ_JBEZJP010000815.1:0-1220 GCF_040653175.1 Actinomadura sp. NPDC048032 | reverse complement strand
GGATCAGGGCGGTGACGCCGGCGGCGGCGCTGGCCCAGAAGGACCACCACGGGATGGGCATGAGGATGCCGGAGGCCGGATCGCACTGCTCCCCGAGGAGTGCAGCGCCGTCGCCGCCTGGGACGCCCAGCGGCACTCGACGCTCCTGCTCCAGGGGCGGGGCCTGGACGCCGTCGGCCCCGTCCTCGCCGACCAGGTCTCCGCGACCTGGACCGACCGGGTGGCGCGCGCGCTGGCCCCCGTCCGGGACGTGTCCCGCGAGGACGCCGAGGACTCGCTCCCCGCCGACGTGCGGCTCCTGGACATCCTCGACATGCCCGAGCCCACGGCCGAGCACGTCCTGCAGTCGTGGAACAGGACGGGCGGCCGGACGACCCGCGTCCCCGTCGGCCTCGCCTCGGGCGGCCGCTACGAGATCGACCTGCGCGCGGACGGCCCCCACGGCCTCATCGCCGGGACCACGGGCGCGGGCAAGTCGGAGCTGCTCCAGACCCTCATCGCCTCGCTCGCCGTGGCGAACCGCCCCGACGAGATGACGTTCGTCCTCATCGACTACAAGGGCGGCGCGGCGTTCAAGGACTGCGCGGACCTCCCCCACACGGTGGGCATGGTCACCGACCTGGACGGCCACGCCACCGAGCGCGCCCTGGAGTCGCTGGCCGCCGAGCTCCGCCGCCGCGAGGAGATCCTGCTCGGCGCGGGCGCCAAGGACGTCGACGACTACGACGACCTGCGCCCCGCCGATCCGGGGCTGCCGGCCGTGCCGCGGCTCGTCCTGGTCATCGACGAGTTCGCCGCGATGGTCACCGAGCTGCCCGACTTCGTCGCCGGCCTGGTCGACATCGGCCGCCGGGGCCGCTCCCTCGGCGTCCACCTGATCCTCGCCACGCAGCGCCCCGCCGGGGTCGTCACCGCCGACATCCGCGCCAACACCAACCTGCGCATCGCGCTGCGCGTCACCGACCCCGACGAGTCCGCCGACGTCCTGGACTCCCCTGACGCGGCGCAGATCTCCAAGTCCACCCCCGGGCGCTGCTACGTCCGCTCCGGGGCGTCGTCGCCGCAGGCCGTCCAGTCGGCGCGGATCGGGGGCCGCCGCCCCGGGGCCGCGTCCGGGTCCGGCGGGCCGACCGTCCACCCGCTGCCGTGGCAGGGCCTCGGCCATCCGCTGCCCGCGCCGCGCGAGGCGGCCGACGACGCCGTGCTCGCCACCGACCTCG
>NZ_JBEZJP010000814.1:0-1240 GCF_040653175.1 Actinomadura sp. NPDC048032 | reverse complement strand
GGCCGGCGGACCGGCCGGCACGTCGCCGCGCGGGAGCGTGCTCCCGCGTCCCGGCCGCGGCGTCAGGCCTTGGTCGGAACGGTGATCTTGCCGCTGACGATCTCCGCCTTCAGCTCGTCGAGCTTGGCCTTGATGTCGTCGACGTTGCCGCCGGAGGTGGCGTACCCGATGCCGTCGTTGCTCAGGTTGTACTGCGTGGTGCCGGCCTTGAAGGTGCCCTTGGCGACGCTCTCGACGAAGTCGTACACCGCGACGTCCACGTGCTTCTCCATGGACGTCAGGATCTGGGCCTTCACCCCGGCGACCGCGGGCTGGTTGTACTGGTCGGAGTCGACGCCGATCGCCCACTTCTTGGCCGCGCCGACGGTCTTGATGACGCCGATGCCCGCGCCGCCCGCCGCGTGGTAGATCACGTCGGCGTTCTCGTCGAGCTGGCCCTTGGCCGCCTCGTTGCCGAGACCGGCGTCCTTGAAGCCGTTGAAGTTCGGGGGCTGCGTGAGGTACTTGGCGGGCAGCACCTTGATGCCCGGCTTGGCCTTCTTCGCACCCGCCTGGTACCCGGCGAAGAACTTGTTGATCAGCGGGACGTTGACGCCGCCGATGAACCCGATCGTGCCGGTCTTGGACTTCAGCGCGGCCGCGGCGCCGACCAGGTAGGACCCCTGCTCCTCGGAGAAGCAGGCGCCGCTGACGTTGGCGCCCTCGACCTTGCACTGGTCGGCGTCGACGACGAGGAACTTGGTGTTCGGGAAGTCCTTGGCGACCTTGTTGATCGAGGCCGTGTAGGCGAAGCCGACGCCGATGACCGGGTTGTAGCCCTTGTTCGCCAGCAGACGCAGGCGCGACTCCTTGTCGGAGTCCGGCTCGTCCGGCTTGGCGGAGATCTCCTCGGTCTTGACGTCCAGGTCCTTCTTGGCCTTGTCGAGGCCCGCGGCCGCCGAGTCGTTGAAGGACTGGTCGCCGCGGCCGCCGATGTCGAAGGCCAGACCGATCTTGAGGGTCTTCTTGCCGTCGCCGCCGCCGTCGCCGCTGTCGGCCTTCTTGCCACCGCACGCGGAAGCGCTGAGCGTCAGCGCCGCACCCGTCACGGTGACGAGCGTAATCTTCAGTCCACGGCGCAAGGTAGCGCTCCTTCCGTCCCACCCACGGTCCGGCAGCCCGCGTCCCGGTACAGGCCGCCCGCCCGCCGGAAGAGGTCGAGCGGTTCCTCGACCCGGCCCTCGTCCCACTTCAGGTAGCC
>NZ_JBEZJP010000813.1:0-1243 GCF_040653175.1 Actinomadura sp. NPDC048032 | reverse complement strand
CCTCGTGCCGGACGGCCTCGATCCGCCCGCACGGCTCGTCCGTGGACCACAGCGGATCGAGCAGCCCGAGGTAGTCCTCCGGCAGGAGCGGGGTCAGAGAAAGCCGGTCAGACCGACTTGCGGTACAGCTCCGCGACCATGAAGGCCAGGTCCAGCGACTGGCCCCGGTTGAGCCGGGGGTCGCAGGCCGTCTCGTAGCGCTGGTGCAGGTCGGCCTCGGCGAGCCCCTGGCCGCCGCCCACGCACTCGGTCACGTCGTCGCCGGTGAACTCGATGTGGATGCCGCCCGGGTGGGTGCCGAGGGCCCGGTGGACCTCGAAGAACCCGGCCACCTCGTCGAGCACGTCGTCCAGCCGCCGGGTCTTGTGCCCGCTCGGCGCCTCGAACGTGTTGCCGTGCATCGGGTCGCAGATCCACGCGACCGGGGCCCCGCTCTGGTGGACCTTCTCGATCAGCGGCGGCAGCGCGTCGCGGATGCGGTCGGCGCCCATGCGGGTGATGAAGGTGAGCCGGCCGGGCTCGCGCTCCGGGTTCAGCCTCTCCATCAGGGCCAGCGCGTCGTCGGCGGAGGTCGTCGGGCCGAGCTTCACGCCGATCGGGTTGCGGATGTGGCGCAGGAACTCCACGTGCGCCCCGTCCAGCTGCCGGGTCCGCTCGCCGATCCACAGGAAGTGCGCCGACACGTCGTAGGGCAGGCCGCTCAGATGGTCGATGCGGGTCAGCGCGCGCTCGTACTCCAGCAGCAGCGCCTCGTGGCTGGAGTAGAACTCCACCCCGTGGAACTCGTCGGGGTTCGCCCCGCACGCCTTCATGAACGTCAGCGCCCGGTCGATCTCGCCCGCCAGCTGCTCGTAGCGGCGGCCCGCCGGGCTCTGGGCGACGAAGTCCTGGTTCCAGGCGTGCACCTGGCGCAGGTCGGCGTAGCCGCCCTTGGTGAACGCCCGGCACAGGTTCAGCGTCACCGCCGAGCAGTGGTAGGCCTTGAGCAGGCGATGCGGGTCGTTGCGGCGGGAGTCCGCGTCGAAGGCGAAGCCGTTGACCGCGTCGCCCCGGTAGGCGGGCAGCTCCACGCCGCCGCGGGTCTCCACGGGCTTGGAGCGCGGCTTGGCGTACTGGCCCGCCATCCGGCCGATCTTCACGACGGGAACGCTCGCCGCGTAGGTGAGGACGACCGCCATCTGCAGCAGCGTCTTCAGCTTGTTCTTGACCGCGTCGGCGTTCGACCCCTCGAACGTCTCGGCGC
>NZ_JBEZJP010000812.1:0-1264 GCF_040653175.1 Actinomadura sp. NPDC048032 | reverse complement strand
GCGCCGTCCTGAACAAGGCCACCGACAACTACGGCCGGCTGCACGGCCACCCCGGCCTCTACGCGATCGACGGCTACTTCTTGGTCGGGACGGTGAAGCCGCCGGGCAGCACCTTCCAGCCGCCCTTGTCCGCCTTGACGAACTGGCTGCCCTTGATGGGGCTGTGCTCGCCGCCGGGCCCGAACACCCACGGGCTCCCGGCCATCGGGTAGTCGATCGGCTTCATCTGCTTGAACGCCCTGGTGACCGACTCGCGGGTGATGTCGCCCTTGATGCCCTTGAGGACCTGCACGAACACGTCCGCGGCCATGACGGCGCCCTGGCTGAACGCCGTCTTCTGGATGCCGTTCCGGTCGACGAGCCTGGACCAGCGCTCGTTGCCCGGCAGGGTCGGGTCGGTGTAGGGCTGCCACTCGGTGCCCGCGTAGGCGTTCATGTCCGCCGGGATCACCTTGGCGTTGGCGTCGGTGTAGCTGTTGGCCGCGAGGATGAAGTCGACGTTCTGCATGCCCTGGGTCCTGGCCTGCGCGAACCAGGGCCCGACGGTCGCGTTGTAGAGGACCGCCTGGCAGCCGGCGTTCTTGTCCGCCACGAGGTAGCGGGTCGGGTCGCCCTGCCCGACGGCGAGGTTCTTGTGGGCGAGGGACTTGCCGGTGAGGTCGCTCCACGCCTTGATGGCGTTCTCGATGCCGCCGCCGCTTCCGGGCAGGACGGTGTAGTCGACGCAGACCTTGTCGTGCTTGAGCGTCTCGGACGCGTAGTACAGCATCGCCGTGGTCAGCGCGTAGGGGCCGGGGTTCACGGGGGCGATGTTGGGGCTGGTGAAGCAGGACGGGTCGACGCCGACCGCGGGGATCGAGACGATCTTCTCCTTGCCGTAGGTGGCGCGGTTGAGGCCGCAGTCCACGGCGCTGGACGAGCCGGCCAGGGCGACCACGCCCTCGGACTTGATCAGCTCGCGGGCGGCCTGGCCGGCGCGCGCCGGGTCCATCGCGTCGTCCTTGGCGACAAGCCGCAGCTTGCGGCCGTTGATGCCGCCCGCGGCGTTGACCTCGTCGAACACCGCCTTGACGGCCTTGGGGACCTCCGGGGTCTGGAACAGCCCGGTGATGCCGTTGATCGAACCGACCTTGATCGGGCCGTCGGACCCGCCGGAGGACCGGCATCCGGCGGACCTCGCCGCCCGTCTCGACGGCGACGCGGAACCGGTCCGCGCCGACCCGGGCCACCCGCACCCGGTAGCCGGCGCCGCGCAGCTTGAGGT
>NZ_JBEZJP010000811.1:0-1279 GCF_040653175.1 Actinomadura sp. NPDC048032 | reverse complement strand
ACCCCCCCCCTCTGTCAAACCATCCCCCCCCCCCGCCCCTCCCGACCCCGCGCCCGCCCCGGGCGCGCGCCCCCCGCCCCGCCCCGCCGCCCCCCCCCCCCCCCCGGTCCGCCGTTCGGCTCAGCCGCGCTGGGAGCGGACGGTGACCCGGCGGATGAGCTGCACGTCGGTGAGCGGGCCCGTGGACGCGGCGAAGCCGAACTTGACGGTGTTCGGGACGGGCCTGGGGGCGGCGAACCTCAGCACCCGCTTGAAACCGGCGCCGTCCCGGAAGTCGACGTCGACCGTCGCCACCGGATTCGGTCCGGGCGACACCGACACGCGGACGACTCGCTTCACCGGTTCGAGCAGCTTTTCGGCTCGGCTCGGCGTGACGCCGGCGGGCATCGTCTTCAGGTCGCCGTGGAGCCGCCCAGGAAGCGACGATCGCCACGGGCCCCTGGCCGTCTTGTTCTTGGTGGTCGCGGCGAGCAGGCAGTATCCGGTGGAGCCGTTCCCGGGCCCCCGCGCGGTCACGACGTTGGGACCGGGAGCGGGCGGACGGAACACCGTCCCGGCCGGGGAACGCCGCTCGCAGCCGTTCCCGCGCCCTTCACCGTCGCCGAAGTAGTCCCCGAGCACATCGAGCCCGATGCCGAGGTACCCGCCGTCGACTCCGGGGACGAACTGCTCGCCGGCCCTGCCGCCCGGGAGTTTCTGGGCGTAACCGAGGCTCCCTCCGAACGCCCCGGGCGTGTTGAGGCCCCGGGCGCCGTCGGTCATGAAGAACGAGATCCCGTCGGCCGGAGCCCGTGTGGTGTTGCCGTACTGCCATTGTTCGAAGGTGACCTCCAGGCCGCCGCGCGTGGGAACGGGCGAGTCGAACAGCGCGGCGCCGGTCTGCTCGAAATGGGCGTCGGTGAGTTGCAGATATCCGCGCGTCGCCGCGTTGCCCGGCGGCACCGGACCGACCGGGTCCCGGCGGCAGCCGCTCAGCGGGTGGTTCGTGGCCTCCGCCGCGGCGCTCCCCCGCGGCGCGCCCGTCAGGCAGGCCGACCCGTACCCGACGAAGCGCGAGTCCGCGGTGGCTCCGGTGAACGATTCGCGGACCAATACGGATCCCGGACGGTGGTCCGCCGCCGACGCGTGCCCGAATGACGCGACGGCCGCGACGGCACCGACCGCCGCCGTGATGCAAGCTCCCCGATGCCTCATGCCGTTGACTCCTCACGCAGGTCCGAAACGATCTCTCTTCCGCGTTCATCTGAACACACGATCACGTCGAGACCCCCGCATTGCC
>NZ_JBEZJP010000810.1:0-1286 GCF_040653175.1 Actinomadura sp. NPDC048032 | reverse complement strand
GCGCGGGGGGCCCCCCGCCCCAGGTAACGCTGCGGGATTCACTCCTTCTCTTCCAGACGCCTACCGGGTTAGCTGACGGGTTCGGGCGTGGAAGTGGCCCTACGGCGGCTCTCACCGGACTGCCGGGAGAGACGCGCCGATTCACCCCGGGTGCCGGAATGCCCGTCCGGAGAATTCCTCCGGACTCCGGCGCAGATGGGTCCCCGGTTCCGCGCTGAGGCGGATTCGGCGCTGCCGCTGCGATCCTGGGGGCGAGATGGGGCCCGGCGCGGGACCTGTCTCCCGCGTGCGAACGAGCGGCGCCTTGTGTTGTGGGCGGACGGCGGCCCGTCTCCGGGGACCGTCCGGGGCCTGCCCCGTGTACGCCACCGCGGCTGCGCGCTCAGCGCCATGCACGCTGCGGGCGTGCGCACGGTGGACGGGGTCGGCCGGGTCTGCGACGAGACCGTGCGGCGCCTTCGGGCGCCGCGGGACGGCACGTGGGGCGTGCCGCCTGGGGGGAGCGGCGCGTGGCTCGCGCCGCCGTCACGCGGGTGCTGGATGCGCCGCGTGGGGCCGGGGCGCCAGGTGGGCGCCGCGGGTCCACGGCGTCTGGAGGGCGCCGTGAGTGGTGCAAAGGTACCAAAACCCCAAAAGAAGGCAAACCCCCCCAAAATCAACAACGGACCAGGTCAGACCTGGTCCGTTGTCGATGGAGGTCCCGTGACGCCCGTGGAGCAGGGGGTCAGGGGGTGCGTCAGGGGCGCCCGGCGCCGTAGAAGTTGTCCTTGTAGTAGCCGGAGCTGATGTCGCTGATCTTGACGACGTCGCCGGTGTGCGGCGCGTGGATCATCTTGCCGCCGCCCACGTAGAGGCCGACGTGGCCGAGGTTGCTGAAGAACACCAGATCACCGGGCTGCATGTTGTTCCAGGCGACCCGCTTGGAGCTGGTGTAGGCGTACTGGGTGTTGGTGGTGCGGGTGATGCTGACGCCCGCGGCGGCCCAGGCCTTCATGGTCAGGCCGGAGCAGTCGTAGGAGTCCGGGCCCTCGGCGCCGTAGGAGTAGGGCTTGCCGAGCTGCGCGTAGGCGAAGTTGAGCGCCGTGCGGGCCGGGCCGCTCGCCGGGCCGTTGTAGGTGCCGCCCGTGGGGCCGCCACCGCCCGGGCGGGAGGGGGTGCTCCCGCCGCCGAGCCGGCGCATGAGCGCCTTCTGCTTCTGCACCTGCTTGTCGAGGTCCTGCTTCTGCTTCTTCAGCTCGTCCTGCTCGTCCACGACGGCGGGCTCGTCGGTGCGCAGGGGTTCGGCC
>NZ_JBEZJP010000809.1:0-1289 GCF_040653175.1 Actinomadura sp. NPDC048032 | reverse complement strand
GTCCGCGCTGTTCACCCGGGCCGGGGTCTTCCGCCTGAAACCTCGACCATCCGCTGTTCGCGGGCGTGCGGGGCCGCGGCCTGTGGCGGGCCGCCGTGCTGACCGGGCCCCACGCGGCCGCCGTGGAGGCCGCCGCGCGCGAGGCCGGCTTCCTCGTCAACGCGGTCCAGCCGGACGCGGTGCGCATCGCCCCGCCGCTGATCCTGACCGCCGAGCAGGCGGGCTCGTTCGCCGACGCGTTCCCCGGTATCCTCGACGCCGCCTCCCCCGAGCAGGAGAACTGATCGTGACCAGGCACTTTCTGCGGGACGACGACCTCGGCCCCGGCGAGCAGGCCGAGGTCCTCGATCTCGCCGCGCAGGTGAAGAAGGACCGCTTCGGCCACCGGCCGCTGGAGGGCCCCCGCTCGGTGGCCGTGCTGTTCGACAAGCCGTCCACCCGGACCCGGCTGTCGTTCGCCGCCGGCATCGCCGAACTCGGCGGCAACCCCCTGGTGATGGACGCGGGCACCAGCCAGCTCGGCCGCGGCGAGACCATCGCCGACACCGCCCGCGTCCTCGAACGCCAGGTCAGCGCCATCGTGTGGCGGACGGGCGGGCAGGAGCGCATCGAGGAGATGGCCGCCGGCACCGCGGTCCCGGTCGTCAACGCCCTCACCGACGAGTTCCACCCCTGCCAGATCCTCGCCGACCTGCAGACCGTCCGGGAGGAGAAGGGCGGTCTCGCCGGCGTCACCCTCGCCTACTTCGGCGACGGCGCCAACAACATGGCGCACTCCTACCTGCTCGGCTGCGCCACCGCCGGGATGCACGTCCGGATCGGCGCCCCCGCCTCCCAGCCGCCCGACCCCGCGGTCGTCGGGCGCGCGACGGAGATCGCGGCCGCGACGGGCGGGTCCGTGACCGTCACCGCCGACGCCGCCGGAGCCGCCTCCGGCGCCGACGTCCTCGCCACCGACACGTGGGTGTCGATGGGCCAGGACGGCAAGGACACCTCGCTGTACGAGCCGTACTCGGTGACCGAGGACCTGCTGGCCCTCGCCGATCCCGAGGCGGTCGTCCTGCACTGCCTGCCCGCCTACCGCGGCAAGGAGATCGCCGCCTCCGTCCTCGACGGCCCGCGCAGCCGGGTCTGGGACGAGGCCGAGAACCGGCTGCACGCCCAGAAGGCGCTGCTCGTGTGGCTCCTGGAGCGCGCCCGGTGACCACCCCCATGACCAAGGCCGCGCGGCACGCCCGGGTGATCGACCTGCTGACCCGGCACCCCGTGCACTCGCAGGGCGAGCTCGC
>NZ_JBEZJP010000808.1:0-1291 GCF_040653175.1 Actinomadura sp. NPDC048032 | reverse complement strand
GCCGCCGCCGTCGCCCGGCACGGCGACCCGTCCCTGCCGCACGTCTTCGGTCGAGCGACTTCCACAGTGCGGACGGATCGTCCTCCGCCGCCTTGCGCGGCGCGCTGCGCTCGTAGCGGGCCGACATGCCGGGCCACCGCGCCCCCCGCACGGCGGTGAGGATCCCGCCCACCGCAAGGACGACCCCACCGGTGACCGAGACCAGCCACCAAAGATTCACATCCAGCACGGGATGCGCCCCGAGCCTCAGCAGAGCGCTCTTGTCCCCCGCGGCCGCCAGCACGCTGGACCGCTGCACACTCACGGTGGACGCGTACGCGATCCCCACACCGAACAAGGCGATGAGGACCCCGACACCCGCGCGAACCCGCCCCCGGGTCGCCAGAAGCGCGGCGAGCCCGGCCAGCCCGGCCCACCCGAGCGCCCCGGCCGCGCCCCCGAGGTCGCCGCCGGTCAGATGCTGGGTGAACGGCGTGATGGCGTCCTGCGCCCGAACGGTGGCCCAGGTGCGCCCGGCGGCGAGCAGCGCGAGCCCCGCCCCCGCAGCGCACACCACCGCCGTCAACCCACGTTCACGCCCAGGCGTCATGAGCCGCGCCGCTCAACGACCACCAAAGTGATCAATGCGACCAAACCAGACGTTCCCACGGACATGCCCCCGAGTTTATGGCAGCCCCCCGAACCCCCGCCCCCACCCCACCCACACCGACCGCAAGCCCAAGGCCCGCAAGCCCCAAGAGGCGACCCGCCAGCACACCAGCTCACTCAACGAGGCAAGCGGAGGGATGCGCGGAGCATCCAGAGCCGAATCTGAGCCACCAAAAGCCCGTGACCGAAGCGAGCCGCCACGCAAGCCAGCCAGCACCACCCACCGGACGTGAAGCCTATGGCGGCAGCCCAGGGCCGCCAGGCCCAAAGGGCGCCCTTACCGCGAGCCGAGGGTGGCACTGGGCACCCAGAGGCGGTTCGAGCTCGCGAGAACCGCTCGCGAGCAAGCCGCAAGACGAGCCAAGCAAGACAGCACAACCCACTGAACGCAAGCCCCAGGGCCGCCAGGCCCAAAGGGCGCCCCCCTGCCGCGAGCCGAGGGTGGCGCTGGGCGCCCAGAGGCGGTTCGAGCTCGCGAGAACCGTTCACGAAGCGAGCCGCTAGGCGAGCCGAGCAAGACAGCACCACGCACTGGACGCAAGCCACCAGGGCCGCCAGGCCCAAAGGGCGCCCCCCTGCCGCGAGCCGAGGGTGGCGCTGGCCGCCCCGCTGCGAGGTGACGACGCCAGCGCGCTCCAGCGTC
>NZ_JBEZJP010000807.1:0-1292 GCF_040653175.1 Actinomadura sp. NPDC048032 | reverse complement strand
AGGCCGTGCTCGGCCAGGATCGCGGCCAGGTTGGCGAGGGTCTGCCGGGTCTGCGTGGCGACGTCCGTGCCGACGATCTCGCCGGTCTTCGGGTCATCCGTGGACGGGTGGTGGTGGACGACCAGGTCCGGCACGTAGGCGAGCCCCCATCCGGCGGCGGCCAGATCGAGGGCGAGCAGTTCCTCCTCGCCGCCGAAGTGCAGGACGCCGGAGAAGCCGCCCGCGTCGAGGAAGGCGTCCCTGCGCACGACGACCGAGCAGGCCAGGAAGCCGAGGATCGCCGGTCCCGGCAGGCCCTCGGGGCGCCCGAGCTCCGCGCTGGCCATCCGCTCGGAGACGGGGTCCACCCGCTCCTCCTCCCCCACCAGGACCTTCGCGGCGAGCAGCGCCGTCCGCGGGTGGGCGTCGAGGATCCCGGCCGCCCGCTCCAGCGCGCCCGGGGCCCACCAGGAGTCGTCGTCGGCGAAGGCGATGTAGCGGGTGGCCGCGAGCTGGGCCCCGGCGTTGCGGGCGGCCGCGCCCCGGTTGGCCGGCAGTCTCAGCACGGTCGCCCCCGCCGCCTCCGCGACGGCGGCGGTGCCGTCGCCGGAGGCGTTGTCGGCCACGATGACCGGGGCCGTGTGGTGGCCGAGGCTGCGGCGCAGCTCCGGGGCGCGGTCGCGGGTCACGACCACGATGGTCACGTCCGGCATGCGGTGGTCTCCCTAGCTCACGTAGCGGCGGGCCCTGGACGCGCGCTGCGCCGCCTCCAGGCGGCGCAGGCGGTCCTCGACGTCGGGGGGCAGCACTCTGCGCTCGCGGGCCACCCAGGCCAGCCCGGCCGCGGCCTCGGCGAGCGCGGCGGCCGTCACGCGGTCGCGCGGCAGGGTGCGCAGCAGGACGGCCGTCCTGCGGACGGCCACGGGCAGCGGGCGGCGCAGCCAGGTGAACCACAGGGTGTTGCGGATCCCGTGGCGGCGCCGCAGGTGCGCCTCGCGGACGCGGGACGGTTCGTGGTGCACGACGACGTCCTCGGCGAAGCACAGCTGCCAGCCGAGCGCCATCAGGTCGGCGCTCAGCAGCTCCTCCTCCCCTCCCAGCCAGAGCCGGGGGGAGAACCCGCCCGCCTCCCGGAACGCCTCGGCCCGGACCATGGAGGCCCCCGCCAGGAACGAGCCGAGCGCCGGGCCCGGCAGCCACGGCGGCCCGGGGACGGGCGAGTGCCGCAGCTCCGGGACGATCGGGTCCTCGCGGCCGCCGGGCTCCACCAGGATCCGGCCGGTCACGACGGCGAGCCGCGGATGCGCGTCCAG
>NZ_JBEZJP010000806.1:0-1299 GCF_040653175.1 Actinomadura sp. NPDC048032 | reverse complement strand
CCCGGCGCCGGGCGGCCGTCCTCACCGCCGGTGAGGGCGGAGCCGGTCATCCCTTGATCGCGGTCCACGCCTGGGTCCACCGGGAACGGCATCTGGGCCATCATGCTGAACCGGGTGGCGGTCGCCTTCCCGATCTGGTTCGTGATGACCGGCTACCTGCTGTACCGCGCGTTCGCGCTGTACACGCTCACCGGCGAGCGCAGGCCGAACGTCAAGCGCTACTTCTGGCGGCGGGCGCTGCGGATCCTGCCCGCCTACTGGGTCCTGACGATCACCGCTCTCCTCGTGCTCAACCGCGACAGCATCCACGGGGCCTGGGAAGTGATCCGCCCGCTGCTCCTGCTGCAGATCTGGGAGCACGGCGCCATTCCCATGGGGATGATGCACACCTGGAGCAACGCCAACGACTTCCTGTTCTACCTGGCCATGCCGGTGTTCGCCTGGCTCCTCCACCGCTACGCGCGGCGCGCCGAGACCCACGAGGCACGGGTGAAGCGGCTGCTCGTGCCGCTGGCCGTCCCGGTGTTCATCGGCTTCGCCTTCTTCACCTGGCTCCATTTCCCGCAGTTCCGGGACGACCCGATGAAGCTGTGGCCGACGCAGTACTTCTGGCCGATGAGCTACATGGGCTGGCTCTCGGTGGGCATGATGCTGGCCGTGCTGTCCGCCGCCGCGGAGACGCGCCCCGACGCGGTGCCGCGGGTGTACCGCCTGATCGGCCGGCACCCGGGCAAGCTCTGGCTGGGAGCCCTCGGCATCTTCGTCCTGGCCTGCCTCTCCCCGCTCGCGGACTACCGCCTGGTGGACTACGTGCCGGCGCCGGCCGCGGCCGCCGACTACTGGCTCTTCCTCGCGTTCTCCGTGGCCGTCTTCGCGCCGCTCACCGTCCCGGGCGTCCGGTTCAAGGTGGCGGGCCTCATGCTGGACAACTCGCTGCTGCGGTTCTTCGGCCGGATCTCCTACAGCGTCTACCTCTGGCACATCTTCGTCTACGCCAAGTTCGTCGGGCCGCTCTTCGCACCCGAGATCGGCGGCTACTGGGAGGTCCTGGCCGTCGAGCTGGCGCTGTGCGTGATGGTCGGCTACGCGAGCTACATCGTGGTCGAGAAGCCGTTCCACATGCTCCGGCCGCGGCTGGGCAAGGCGCCGGTCGAGTTGAGCGTCGCCGTCAGCACTCCCGCCGAGGCGGCGCCCGCCACGGCTGGCGCGGCTGGCACGGCTGGCACGGTGCGCGCCCCCCGGGACGCGCAAGCCTGACCGACGCCCGCGGCGGGCGGGACGGCGCCCCGGCCCGTCCCG
>NZ_JBEZJP010000805.1:0-1302 GCF_040653175.1 Actinomadura sp. NPDC048032 | reverse complement strand
CCTCGGCCGCCGCCCGCCGTCCCGCCGGTACACCTACGGGTACGGGCGCGCCGAGGACCTGGCGGGCGTCGTCATCGTCCTGACCATCGCCGCGTGCTGGAGCGCAGGAAGCCGAGGTGCTCGGTGAGGTCCTCGTACATGAGGCCGAGCGAGTGGGGGAGGCGCTGGGCGTGCAGCGGCGTCAGCTCGCCGCCCTCGTACGTCCCGGCGAGGTGCGAGTGCGACTCGCCGCGGCCGTCCAGGACCAGCACGTCGCCCTCGCCAGGCCCGGGCGCGGCGAGCGCGGCGGACGCGGCGTGCGCCACGTGGTGCGGCACGTACCGGACGATCCCGGGGTCGAGGCCCGGCAGCGCCGTCGCCAGGAAGTTCGGGGCGCGGCGGGCGTAGAGCGTGCGCAGGCGCTCCCACTGGGCGTCGTGCCCGCCGAGTCCGGGTTCGGCGAGCTCGGGATCGTAGGAGTAGGCGACGGCGTCGAGGTCGCCGGGCTCCAGCCCGGCCTCCTCCAGGCACCACCGGGCGGCCTGCTCCGGCACCTCCCAGGCGGAGAAGGGCACCGGCCGCTTCCCGTGCTTGCGGCGGCTGAAGCGCTCCTCCTCGGCCGCGGCGACGACGGTGCCGTCCGACACCAGCGCGGCGGCCGGATCATGGAAGATCGCGTTGATTCCGAGCACGCGCATGAGTACCCCGTTTCGGCGCAGCGTTCGGTGGGAGAGGGGCCGGTGGCCGTCGTCGTAGGCACCGTGCTCCGGCCGGATCCGCCGGAACGAAATCCCCTATAGGTAATTCGGGACATTGCCGAGAACTGTGTGGCTAAACGCTGATGTCAGAAGAGTCGCTCGTAATAAAAGTTGCAGGTGATGCGCCATTTACGGACATGGAGGGGAAAGCGGGGGGTAGTGGCCGGTTCATGCGCTTCACCGTCGTCGTCATCACCCGGGACCGGCGGCGGTCCCTGCTCACCACTCTGGCCGCCGCCCGCGCGCTCACCGAGCGGGCTCCGGTCATCGTGGTGGACAACGCCTCGCGGGACGGGTCCGCCGCCGCCGTCGCGGAGCGGTTCCCGGAGGCGACCCTGATCCGTTCGCCGCGCAACCTCGGCGCCGTCGCCCGCAACCTCGCCGTCGACCACGTCCGCACGCCCTACGTCGCGTTCTGGGACGACGACACCTGGTGGGACCCGGACGGGCCGTCGCGCGCCGCCGCCCTCCTGGACGCGCATCCGCGGCTCGCCGTCGTGACCGGCCGGATCCTGGTGGAGCCCGGCGGCCGCGAGGACCCGATCGTCCCGGAGCTGCGGCACTC
>NZ_JBEZJP010000804.1:0-1303 GCF_040653175.1 Actinomadura sp. NPDC048032 | reverse complement strand
GTGTTGGCCCCGATGACCGTGCAGTCGCGGGTGAGGCCCGCGTACTTGCGCAGCGGCGGAGGAATGGTGACGCGGCCCTGCTTGTCGGGCACCTCGTCGGAGGCGCTGGCGAAGAAGACCCGGCTGTAGCTCCGGACCGCCTTCTCGGTGACCGGCGCGGCACGCAGAGCCTCGGTTATCCGCTGGAACTCCGCCATGGGGAAGACGTACAGGCAGCGTTCCTGGCCCTTCGTGATCACCAATCCCCCCGACAGCTCCTCGCGGTACTTCGCCGGCAGGAACAGTCGTCCCTTGTCGTCGAGGCGCGGTGAGTGGGTGCCGAGAAACACCGGGCCCCACCTCCCGCGCCGCATGGGGCGCTACCGCCCCCCACGGCGCCCCACTCTACTCCACTCTTCCCCACCGTCAACAAGAAAAACACCGTCCACGCGCCGTTTTCCGCGACGAAATCGCAGGTCAACGGGGGTGGTGTGGAGTGGGGCCCAGCGGGGGCCCTCAGCGCGCCGCTCCGGCGCGAGCCGGTTCCGAACGCCCCCGCTCGGGGGGTGCGACACGGCCCTGTGGGACGGGGTGGAGTGAAGTGGTGCGGCGCACGCGTCGTTTGTCGTCGTCTCCGTGGAGCACAATTGGCTCGCGTTCCACATGAACATCGCAGTGGGCGTTCCAAAGACGTACTGTCGTTTGGAACGGCTGAGGAGGGTTTGGTGGCAGTAGGCACGCACGGCGAGTCGTTCATGGAGACCGACCCCCCGGCACCCCACCCGGCCCGGCGCGGCGGCCGTGACGCCGGAGCCGCGGACGCGGAGGGCCGTGACGCGGACCGCGGGACGGGAGGCGGGCTCGACGGGCTCGCCCACGTCGCGAACAAGATCCGCGACGCCGTGGAGTCGGTGATCGAGGGCAAGCCCTCGGCCGTGCGGCTCGCGCTGACGGTGCTGCTGGCGGAGGGGCACCTGCTCATCGAGGACGTCCCCGGGGTCGGCAAGACGATGCTCGCCAAGGCGCTCGCGCGCTCGGTCGACTGCTCGGTGCGGCGCGTGCAGTTCACGCCCGACCTTCTGCCGAGCGACATCACCGGGGTCAGCGCCTACAACCAGGAGCGGCGCGAGTTCGAGTTCAAGCCGGGCCCGGTGTTCGCCAACATCGTGGTCGGCGACGAGATCAACCGGGCGTCCCCGAAGACGCAGTCCGCGCTGCTGGAGTGCATGGAGGAGCGCCAGGTCACGGTCGACGGCACCACCTACGCGCTGGAGCCGCCCTTCATGGTCATCTCCACGCAGAACCCGGTGGAGATGGAGGGGAC
>NZ_JBEZJP010000803.1:0-1310 GCF_040653175.1 Actinomadura sp. NPDC048032 | reverse complement strand
GCGTCTCGTCGCCCCGCGCCCGGCCCCGACAGGGAAGAGCCCGTGCCGGTCGAGGTGGGGAAGCACTCCCTCTCCGAACCAGTACAGCTCCTCCAGATGGGGATATCCGGACAGGACGAACTCGTCGATGCCGATGCCGGCGTACTCGGCGATCCGGTCGGCGACCTCGGACGCCGAGGGACCCGACGTCCTCCTCGTGGCCCAGCACGCCCGGACGGGCCATCTCCCCGCCACGCCCACCGCATGATCCGCCTGCTCCGCTCCCAGGCCGCCCGTCTGCGACCCGACGCGACGAGCACGCCGGATGCGGCCGCCGCCCGCCGAGTCGGCCCCCGCACACCGGTCGACGGGCGAGGAGGAGACCTCACGGTGCGACTCCTCACTACAACCCGAGTGGCCAGACATGTCACATGCGCTGGTAGGATTTTTCACCGGCAGCAAGAGGCGCGTCCATCGATGACGGCGAGCCGCCCACCGGAGGAGCGACAAGGTCATGACCGCCAAGCACGAGGCGCACGCCGGCATGGGGCAGTTCACCGCGGTGCAGCGCACGAGTCCGACCCAGCAGGTGCGCGAGCAGCTGCTCGCGGCCATCGAGCGCGGCGACATCCTCCCCGGGGCCCTGCTGCCCTCGGAGCGCGCCCTGTGCGAGACGTTCGGCGTCAGCCGGGTCAGCGTACGCGAGGCGCTGGCCGGCCTGGAGGCCATGAAGATCATTGAGATCCGGCACGGCCGCGGCGCGTTCGTCCGCAAGAGCATCAACGAGCAGTACGTCGAGCCGTTCGCCGCCTACCTCGAGCTGCACCGCGACGAGCTGATCGAGCTGAACAAGGTCCGCGGCGCCCTCGACGAGCTGGCCGCGGCCGAGGTCGCCGAGCACGGGACCGAGCAGGAGCTGGCCGAGATCGAGCGCGCCGAAGAGGCCTTCCGGACGGCCGCCGCCCAGGACAGGCCGAACCTGACCGAGGTGTCGCGGCTGGACGTGGAGTTCCACCTGTCCATCGCGCGGGCCACCGGCGGGAAGCTGCTGCCGCGCATGCTCGACGAGCTCAACAGCGTCATGACCGAGTCCCGTCCCGCCACGTTCTCGCGCGAGGGGCAGCTCGCCCGCTCGGTCCGCGACCACCGGGCCATCCTCACCGCGCTCAAGAACCGGGACGTGGCCCGCGCGCGCAAGGCCATGCAGAAGCACATGGCGGCCATCCGCGAATGGTACGAGGAGCTTCCCGGCAAGGGCTGAGCCCGTCCCCTCGCCCAGCAGGGCGTCGTAGACGTTGTCGACGAGAGTGACGATCTCGACCTCGTCCACC
>NZ_JBEZJP010000802.1:0-1330 GCF_040653175.1 Actinomadura sp. NPDC048032 | reverse complement strand
CTGGAGGAGGCGCTGCCCGACACCAAGATCACCTGGTCCAGGTTCGACTCCGGCGGGGACGTGAACACCGGAGAACACCGTCGCCAGGTCCAATCTCGTCATGACCATCACGAGCGGAGACGGCGAATGACCACCTCTCAGCGCCCCGAGCCGATCGGCGGGACGGGTTCCACCGACTGGGGCGACACGGCCGCCGCCTACCGCGACCTGATGCGCCGCTGGAAGCTCGCCGGGCGCGCCTCCCGGGACGCCGAGGAGGACCTGTGGGCCCGCTTCAAGGGCGCCCAGGACACCTTCTTCCAGGCCCGCAGCGCGGCGTTCGCCGAGCGCGACGCCGAGTTCCGGGGCAACGCCGAGGAGAAGGAGAAGATCCTCGCCGAGGCCGAGCGGCTGCTGCCGGTGCGGGACGTCCGGCAGGCCCGCCAGTCCCTGCGCGCGATCCAGGAGCGCTGGGAGGCCGCCGGGATGGTGCCGCGCGACCAGCGCGACCGGCTGGAGGGGCGGCTCCGCAAGATCGAGGAGGCCGTGCGCTCCGCCGAGGAGAACGAGTGGCGCCGCACCAACCCCGAGGCCCGCGCCCGCGCCGAGGCCACGGTGGCCCAGCTGCGCAGCTCCATCGAGCAGCTGGAGAAGCGGCTCGGCAAGGCCCGTGAGGCCGGCCGCCAGAAGGACGTCAAGGAGGCCGAGGAGGCCCTCAGCGCCCGCCGCGCCTGGCTCGAAGAGGCCGAGCGCACGCTCGCCGAGTTCTCCTGACCCCCGCCGCCCTCAGGCCGAGCGGCCCAGGAAGGCGAGCATGCGCGTCTGCTCGTCGGCGCCGCGCGGAGCGGGCAGGGGCGGTGCCAGATGCCCCTCGGACCGCAGTGAGGCGGCGACCACCTGGGCCGTGGCGAACGCGTGGTGGACGAGGTCCGGGTCGAGGCGCGACGGCTGCCCCGTGGCCCGGGCCAGGTCCCAGGCGTGCACCAGAGGCTCCAGGATGTAGCCCTCCAGGAAGTCCCCCAGGGGCAGCTCGCCCAGCCCGTCGAAGGGGATGGGGCGGTCGAGCGCGTCGGGGGTGAGCGCCGCCGCGCACTCCTTGCGGGCCGCCCGCCAGCTCATCAGGACGTCGCCCGCGACGAACCGCGCGGGGGCGGCGTTGACGTCCGGCTCGGGCTGTCCCGTGGCCAGCGCCCGGACCAGGAACTGGCCGCCGGTCACGTGGCCGGCGACGTCCCGGGCGGTCCACCCCGCGCAGGGCGACGGCGCGTCCCACCGCCACAGGCCGGTTCATCCGCGGCACGCTGCATGAATGCCCGCCACATCGTTCGAACGCCCGGCCGGCGGAAAAACC
>NZ_JBEZJP010000801.1:0-1332 GCF_040653175.1 Actinomadura sp. NPDC048032 | reverse complement strand
GGCGGCCTTCGCCTGGGACTGCTCGCGGCGGAGCCGCTGGGCGGTCGCGAGGAACTGGGTGAGCTGGGAGCTGCGCTCGTGCGACAGGTGCGAGAAGACGGCGGCCTGGTCGAGGATCGACTGCGGGTCGTTGCTGCCGACGAAGCCGGTGACGTCGGCCGAGTCACCGTTCTTGTAGGCGGTGGCCGCCATCTGCGCGATCTTGGACCGCTGCTCCTCGAAGTCGGCCTGCTCCTGCTTGCTCGCCTTGGTCGCGGCGTCGAACTTCTTCTTGGCGACCTTGAGCTTCTCGCGGTTCTGGTTGAACTGCTCGACCTTCTGGTCCATCTTCTCGTTGAGCTTGTCGAGCGTCTTCTGGGCCTGCGCCCGGGTCGGCTTGGGCTCGGCGTGCGCCACCACCGGGGAGCAGGTCAGGGAGACCGCAACGGTCAGTCCGGCGACGGCCGCCAGGCGACGGCGGAGGCCTGTGCCCGCAGAGCCCGCCCCGCGGCCGGGCCGCTGTGCCGGTGCCCCGATGTGATCATTGGCCACGGTCGGTTTCGCCCCTCTCGTCCACGACGTCAGCGGACGACATTAGCGAGGGGCAACAGCCGTCACAACCGATTCATCACTCTTTGATTGACATCTCTCATTATCATCCACTTTTAGTGACGCCATGATCACATACCGCGAGGACTGCCTTATCGGAGCCTTATGGGCGTCTTAGGAGCGGCCCAGCCTGCGCAGCAGCAGGGAGGACGGGCAGGGGCGCGCGTTGGCGCGCCGGGCGGCGTCGGCGACCTCCCGGTCGGACGACACCACGACCACCGAGCGGCCCGGCGGCTCGGCCCGCACGAGCTCGCCGATCAGCTCGTCCGCCGTCTGGCCCGGGTGGCTGAACCGCACCCGCACCCCGCGCGGCGCCGCGATGGCGACCGGCGCGTCCAGTTCCGCCCCGTCGAACACGCACGTCACCTCGGCGCGCGTCTGCGCGGCGAGCCCGCCGAGCCCCGACAGCAGCCGGCTGCGCTGGTCGGCCAGCGGCAGCTCCCCGTACCCGGTCTTGGTGACGTTGTAGCCGTCCACCACCAGGTGCACCTGCGGAAGCGTCAGCAGCCGGTCCAGCAGCTGCGGGTCGCTGTCGGACAGGGCCCGGCCGGGCAGCGCGCGGTGCGCCAGCCGGTCGGGCTCCAGCCCGCCGACCGCGTCGGCGGGACGGCCGATGGTGGAGGGCAGGGCCAGCTCCCGGCGGACGCCCTGCGCGGCGTCCACCAGCGCGTCCAGCAGCATCCGCAGCCGCACGTCGTCGACGTTGCGCCCCTCCCGCGCGGCCCGCTTGGCGGTCTCGGCCGC
>NZ_JBEZJP010000800.1:0-1338 GCF_040653175.1 Actinomadura sp. NPDC048032 | reverse complement strand
GACCCCCCACACCCCCCGGTTCGCTCCGCTCATCCCTGCTACCCGTGGGGGGACGACCCCCCACACCCCCCGGTTCGCTCCGCTCATTCATTCGTCCGCTCCGAGGATCAGGCCGCTGGTCGGGACGCCCGTGCCGGCGGTGACGAGGACGTTGTGGACGTCCCCCGGCTGGTTCACCGAGGTGCCGCGCACGAGCCGGACGGCCTCGGCGATGCCGTTCATCCCGTGGATGTAGGCCTCGCCGAGCTGGCCGCCGTGGGTGTTGACCGGGAGCCGGCCGTCGAGCTCCAGGTTGCCGTCGGCGACGAAGTCCTTGCCCTCGCCCTTCGCACAGAAGCCCAGCTCCTCCAGCTGCGGGAGGACGAGCGGCGTGAAGTGGTCGTAGAGGATCGCGGCCTGGACGTCGGCCGGGGTGAGCCGCGACTGCCCGTAGAGCTGCCGTCCCACCAGGCCCATCTCCGGGATGCCGGTGATCTCCGAGCGGTAGTAGCTGGTCATCATGTGCTGGTCGTTGCCGGACCCCTGCGCCGCGCCCCAGATCACGGCGGGCCGGTGCGGGAGGTCGCGGGCGCGCTCGGCGGAGACGACGACGAGGGCCTGACCGCCGTCGCTCTCCTGGCAGCAGTCCAGCAGCCGGAGCGGCTCGGCGATCCACCGGGACGCCTGGTGGTCCTCCAGCGTGATCGGCCGCCCGTAGAACCACGCGGCCGGGTTCGCGGCGGCGTGCCTGCGGTCGACGACGGCGATGCGGCCGAAGTCCTCGCTGGTCGCGCCGTACTCGTGCATGTAGCGGCGGGCGAACATCGCGACCCACTGGGCGGGGGTCGAGAGCCCGAACGGGTTCATCCACGCGTAGGCGGCGCTGTCGGCGCTGACGTCCATCGGGCGGTCGGCCTGCCCGAGGCCGTAGCGGGTGCCGGACCGCTCGTTGAACGCGCGGTAGCACACGACGACGTCGGCGACGCCGGTCGCGACGGCCATCGCCGCCTGCTGGACGGTGCCGCACGCCGCGCCGCCGCCGTGCCCGATCCGGGAGAAGAACTTCAGCTCGCCGATGCCGAGGTTGCGCGCGATGTGGATCTCGGAGCTGGTGTCGGCGGTGAAGGTCACCATGCCGTCCACGTCGGACGGCTGGAGCCCCGCGTCCACGATGGCGGCGAGGACCGCCTCGCAGGCCAGCCGCAGCTCGCTGCGGCCCGACTCCTTGGAGAACTCGGTGGCGCCGATCCCGGCGACCGCGGCCGCCCCTGGCAGCACGCTCATGCGCCGCTCCCCTGTGCTTCGACGGCCTGTGCTTCGACGGCCCGCGCTTCGACGGCCTGTGTTCCCGCGGCGGGC
>NZ_JBEZJP010000799.1:0-1348 GCF_040653175.1 Actinomadura sp. NPDC048032 | reverse complement strand
AGACCGTGCGTGATGTCGCCGCCCGCCACACCGCCGGTGTGGAAGGTGCGCATCGTCAGCTGCGTGCCGGGCTCGCCGATGGACTGCGCGGCGATGATGCCGACGGCCTCGCCGACGTCCACGCGCTTGCCGGTGGCCAGCGAGCGGCCGTAGCAGGCGGCGCAGACACCGATCTTGGCCTCGCAGACCAGGGCGCTGCGGGTGCGGACCTTCTCCACGCCCGCCTCGACCAGGCGCGTCACGACCGCGTCGGACAGGTCGGTGTCGGCGGGGAAGATGACCGTCCCGTCGACGACGACGTCCTCGGCGATGGTGCGGCCGACCAGGCTCGTCTCCGAGGTGGCGAGCTTGACCAGGGTGCCGTCCTGCAGCCGGTCGGCGACCTCGAAGGGGATCGTGCGGTCGGTGCCGCAGTCCTCCTCGCGGACGATGACGTCCTGCGCGACGTCCACCAGGCGCCGGGTCAGGTAACCCGAGTCGGCGGTGCGCAGCGCGGTGTCGGCCAGGCCCTTGCGGGCGCCGTGCGTCGAGATGAAGTACTCGACGACCGACAGGCCCTCGCGGAAGGACGACTTGATCGGACGCGGGATGGTCTCGCCCTTGGGGTTGGAGACCAGGCCGCGCATACCGGCGATCTGGCGGAGCTGCAGCGGGTTGCCTCGGGCGCCCGACTGGATCATCATCCAGATCGGGTTGGCCTTCGGGAACGCCTTCTCCATGTCCACCGCGACGTCCGCGGTGGCCTTGTTCCAGATCTCGATGAGCTCCTGCTTGCGCTCGTCGTCGGTGATCAGGCCGCGGTTGAACTCCCGCTGCACCTTCTCGGCGCGCGCCTCGTAGCCGCCCAGGATCTCCGCCTTGTTGGGCGGCGTGATGACGTCGTCGATCGCGATCGTGACGCCGGACCTGGTCGCCCAGTGGAACCCGGTGCTCTTCAGCGCGTCCAGCGCGTTGGCGACGGCCACCTTCGGGTAGGTCTCCGCCAGCTCGTTGACGATCGCCGAGAGCTGCTTCTTGCCGATCTCGTCGTCCACGAACGGGAAGTCGTCCGGCAGCGTCTCGTTGAACATCGCGCGGCCGAGCGTCGTCTCCAGCCGGTAGGGCCGGCCGGGCTCGTAGCCCTCGGGCGCCTTCCAGCCGCGCGGCGGCGGGACGTCCTTGAGCCGGATCTGGATCCGGGCCTGCAGGTCCAGCTCGTGCCGGTCGTAGGCCATGATGGCCTCGCCGATCGAGCCGAACGCGCGACCCTCGCCGACCGCGCCGTCCTTCTGCGTCGTCAGCCAGTACAGGCCGATGACCATGTCCTGGGTGGGCATGGTGACGGGCTTGCCGTCCGACGGCTTCAGGA
>NZ_JBEZJP010000798.1:0-1368 GCF_040653175.1 Actinomadura sp. NPDC048032 | reverse complement strand
GGCCGCACATGACCGTGCGGGGCAACGTGGGCTATCCGCTGCGGATGCGCCGCACGCCCAAGACCGAGCGGGCATCGGCTGCCGCTCCTCGATCACGTGGTCGATGAGGCCGTAGTCCAGCGCCGTGTGCGCGGTGAACACGCGGTCGCGGTCGGTGTCGGCGCGCAGCGTCGCGATGTCCTGCCCGGTGTGCCGGGACAGGATGCTCTCGATGTCGGCGCGCACCCGGACGACCTCGTCCGCCTGGAGGATGAGGTCCGGGATCGCTCCGCGGCCCTGGCCCATCGGCTGGTGCAGGACGACGCGGGTGTGGGGCAGCGCCGCGCGCTTGCCGGGAGTGCCCGCGGCGAGGAGGACGGCGCCGACGGCGACCGCCTGCCCCACGCACGTCGTCGCCACCTGCGGGCGGATGTAGCGCAGCGTGTCGTACACGGCGAGCATCGCGCTCGGGTCTCCCCCCTCGCAGTTGATGTACAGCTGGATGTCGCGCTCGGGGCTGTCGGACTCCAGGTACAGCAGCTGCGCGACGAGCGCGTTCGCGACGCCCGCGTCGATGGCGGTGCCGAGGTAGATGATCCGCTCCGTCAGCAGGTGCGAGTAGACGTCCATGATGCGCTCGCCGCGGGGGTGCTGCGCGATGACGTTCGGGATCGTGTAGGTGCTCATCGTGCGGCTCCTCCGGACGGGGCGCCGAGCCCCACGGGTCGGTGTCGGGTCGGCATGACCTCGTCGAACGTGCTGACGATCGCGTCGACGAAGCCGTATTCGAGCGCTTCGCCCGCCGTGTACCAGCGGTCGTGCAGCGAGTCCTCGAAGACCCGCTCGATGGGCTGGCCGGTGTCCTCGGCGATGAGCCCGAGCACCGTGTCGCGGGTGTGGCGCAGGTCGTTCGCCTGCAGCTCGATGTCGACGGCGGCGCCCGCGATCCCGGCGGAGCCCTGGTGCATCAGCACGCGGGCGTGCGGCATGGCGCGGCGCTTGCCGGGCGTGCCGGACGACAGCAGGAACTGCCCGGCGCTGTAGGCGATGCCGAGCACCAGTGTGGACACGTCGCACGGGATGAGCCGCATGACGTCGCGGATCGCCAGCATCGACGGCACCGACCCGCCGGGGGAATGGATCCACAGCGCGATGTCGGTCGAGGCGTCCTCCCTCGCCAGGATCATCAGCTGCGTCGCCAGCAGCGTGCCGTTGTCGTCGTCCAGCGGGCCGTCGAGGACGAGGACGCGCTGCTGGTAGAGCTCGCGCCGCACTCGTTCGTTGAACAACGGGATTGCCTGTTCCTCGCTCATGCCCTTCACTCTGCGCCCGCCCGCGCACCTGGAGACGGTGGGGTTCGAAGGCGCGCCCCGGGTGCTGGGGTACGAC
>NZ_JBEZJP010000797.1:0-1376 GCF_040653175.1 Actinomadura sp. NPDC048032 | reverse complement strand
CGGCCGGCTGGCGGCGTTCTGGCACGTGTTCCAGCTCCCGCCCGCCGTGGCGGACGCCTTCGCCGCCGTCTACCGGCGGGTCGTGCCCGACTCGCTGCTGGTGGTGACCGGCCGCGAGCCGTTGTCGCCGTTGTAGCCGTTGGCGGTGAGGTTGCCGCCGTACACGCAGGTGATGCCGCCGAAGATGTCGACCACGGCCTTCACCTTGAAGTTCGCGATCGTGACGGTGGCGTCCCGGCCGCCGCTGTGCCCGGGGTCGAAGGTGACGTTGCCGCCCGTCCAGGGCAGGTTCTGCGCGGTGATCGTCGAGCTGGTGCTGCCGCTGCAGGGACCGCCGCCGGTGCCGGTGAAGGTGGCGGAGGCGACGTTCAGCGCGCTGCCGTCGGAGTTGATGGAGCCGTTCATCGTCGACTGGCTGCAGGAGCCGCTGCCGATCGAGCTGCTGACCGTCGCGGTGCCGAGCAGCGAGGCCTGCACTCTGCCGGAGTAGGCGGCGGCCGTGGCCGAGCCCTTGCGGATGGTCGTGCCCGCTGCGTACGCGGGGGCGACCCCCGCGGCGAGGACGGCCAGGGCGGCGGTCCCGACGATCGCGGTCTGTCTGATTCGTGCCACCGGAGACTCCTCTGTCCGGTTCGGGGTGGGCATACGCGAAAGTAATTCGCATAAATCGCGCGGGCAATGGCGGGCGGCGGACTGCGGGCTGGCCGGATCGGGACACCAGCCAGTGTCTGCTGGTAAGGCCGTGTGGCCGAGCACGGGCAACGTCTTTGTCACGCAACCCGTCCTTGACGGACCCGCTTTCACGGTTCTCGCCCCGGAGTCAGGGCGAGCGCCGCCGGAAGGAAAGTGGGCTAGGTTGGCGTGAACGGCGGGGCGAGCACCCCGCCGGCGGTCCGGGCGAGGAGGGTGGAGTGGGCGAAGCGCACCATCCCGCCTTCCGGCGGCCCGTCGCGCGGCTGCTCGTCGTCGTGCTCGGCCTCCTCGGCTTCGTCGCCGGACCGGTCGGCGCGGGCCTGCCGGCCGGCGGCATGCAGGGCAGGGCGCCCGCCACCGGCACGGTGTCCGGAGTCCGGATCGGGGCCGCCCTCCAGGGGCCCGCCCGCACCCGCGTCACCCCCAAGTCGCGCACGGCCGGGCGCGCGCAGACCGCCATCGCCGCCACCGCTCTCCGCGCGGCGGCGGCGGCGCCCTACGTCCAGCCCGAGCACGCGACGCCCCCCGCCTCCGGCGACGAGCCCCGGCCGCCGTCCGGGCGCCTCGTCCGGGCCGGCTCCGCGCACGTCACGCCCGACGTCGCGCCGCGGGGCGCCCCGCGCGGGCGCGCTCCGCCCGCCTCCACAGGGATCTGAGCTCTCTGTCCCCGGGGGCGGCCGTCG
>NZ_JBEZJP010000796.1:0-1392 GCF_040653175.1 Actinomadura sp. NPDC048032 | reverse complement strand
GCTCGGTCACCCTCACGGCGGTCATCACGACCGCCATCAACAGCGACCTCAGCGTCGACGCCGTGGGCAACATCATCACCGGCATCGGCGGCACCGGCTTCATGCTGCTGATGTTCCTGCTCTTCAAGCACTTCTGGGCCGACGGCTCGAAGTGAAACCCCACCGGGGCTCCCGCCGAGCCCTGGTCCGATTGAAAAACGGCCCCCTCGGGGCCGTTTTCTGCTTTCCCAGGCTTTTCGGTCAGCGGCCGATGGCCGCGAGGACGTCGTTGGCGATGGCCTCGTCGATCCTGCCGTCGGGTGCGCCACCGACACCGATGCCGGCGATGGGGAAGCCCTTGTACTTGACGGGGACGCCGCCGGGCAGCACCAGGGTGCCGGGGATCTGCTTGATCGTTTCGTTTCCGGTCAGGGCGCTCGTGGGCTGGCCGAACGCCACGGCGGTGTAGGCCTTGCGCTTGGCGGACTCGTAGGTCTGCGGCCCCGCCTTGCGGGTGCGGACCACGAGCCGGATGGTGCCGGCCCGTTCCATGATGACCATCGTCACGTGCTGGTTCCCGTGCCGCCGCGCCGAGTGCACCAGGGCCCTGGACGCCCGGACGAGCGCGCTGTCGGACAGGACCCGTTCCGGTGCCGTGGCCTTGCCGTGCCCGTCGTGTCCGCCATGCCCGCCGTGCCCGCCGTAGACGGTGATGGCGGCGGCCGGCGCCGCGGCCGACGCCGTCCCCGTACCTGCGAAGGTCCCGGCCGCGACCGCGCCCAGCGCGATGGCGCCGCCCACGAGATGCCTGATCGACATGTCTCCCCGATTCTGCAACATCCGACTACATAGAGTGATCGTTCAGATATGCACGGTAATGGGGCCGGAGCCCGGGAACAACCCGCTGTGCGCAGAGCGCCGCGCAACACTCGGGAAACGAATCGCCACGGCTCCCCAAAACCGGGGCACGGGTGGGGGCGGCCGGTGAGGCTCGCTGCACGACCGGCCGGTCGTCAGCCGAGCGCCAGGGCGAACACGAGGGCGAGAAGGAGAGAGTCGAGCCTGTCGAGGAGGCCGCCGGCGCCCGCGAGCCACGAGGCGGAGTCCTTGGCCTCGACCCCCCGCTTGACCATCGACTCCAGCAGGTCCCCCAGCGGGGCGCCGACCGCCACCGCGACCGCCCAGGCGGGCGTGAACGCACCGAACACGGCCAGCGTCCCCAGCCCCGCGGCGGTCCCCGCGAGCAGGCCGCTCCAGTGCTTGGACGGCGACAGCCGGGAAAGGGGCGGCCCGCCCAGCGACCGGCCCGCGAAGGAGGCGGTGATGTCGGCGATCGACACCGCGGCGAACAACGCCAGGACCTCCGGTCCGAGCAGGACCACGCCGGCCAGCGGCGCGAACCAGATCACTCCC
>NZ_JBEZJP010000795.1:0-1397 GCF_040653175.1 Actinomadura sp. NPDC048032 | reverse complement strand
ACCGGACGAGCTCCTCTCCCGTGTTGAGCAGGAGGAAGTTGCCGGTGCCGTAGGTATTCTTGGCCTCGCCGGGAGAGAAGCACACCTGCCCGACCGTCGCCGCCTGCTGGTCGCCGAGCGCTGCGGTCAGGGGCACCTCGCCGCCGAGCGGGCCGTTCGCGCGGGTCGTGCCGTAGGCGTCGGGCGCCGAGGACGGCTTGATCTCCGGCAGCATGGAGCGCGGGATCCCGAACAGCGCCAGAAGCTCGTCGTCCCAGGAGAGGGTCTCCAGGTCCATGAGCATGGTGCGGCTGGCGTTGGTGGGATCGGTGACGTGCACGCCGCCGTCCGTCCCGCCGGTGAGGTTCCACAGCACCCACGAGTCGGTCGTACCGAAGATCGCGTCGCCCTTCTCGGCGGCCTCGCGGACGCCGTCGACGTTCTCCAGGATCCACTGGATCTTCCCGCCGGAGAAGTACGTGGCCGGGGGGAGGCCGGCCTTGCGGCGGATGAGGTCGCCCTTGCCGTCCCGCTCCAGGGCCGCGGCGATGCGGTCGGTGCGGGTGTCCTGCCAGACGATCGCGTTGTAGTAGGGGCGGCCGGTGCGCCGGTTCCACACCACGGTCGTCTCGCGCTGGTTGGTGATCCCGAACGCGGCCAGGTCGCTGTGCGACAGGTTCGCCTTGTTCAGGGCGGACTGGATGACCGAGCGCGTCCGCTCCCAGATCTCGGTGGGATCGTGCTCGACCCAGCCGGCCCGGGGCAGGATCTGCTCGTGTTCGAGCTGGTGGCGGGCGATCTCGTTGCCGCCGTGATCGAAGATCATGAATCGGGTGCTGGTCGTGCCCTGGTCGAGGGCCCCGACGAAGTCAGCCATGCGCGCGTTCTCCTGGAGTCGTGGTGGACGGGGCGGGGCGGTTCACGCCGCCTCGTACTCGGGCTCGGGCTTCGTGAGCCCCTGCGGGTCCTCCTCGGCGGGGGGCAGGAACCGTCCGATCAGGACCTTGTAGAGCCCGGCGCCGAGCACGCCGCCGATGAGCGGGCCGATGATCGGCACCCAGAAGTACAGGTCGCCGTTCTGGTCCCGCCAGGCGGTGCCGTAGCCGGTGAGGAACGAGGCGAGCCGGGGGCCGAAGTCGCGGGCCGGGTTGATCGCGTAGCCGGCGTCGGTGCCCCACGCCATGCCGATCGCGACGACCAGCAGGCCGATCATGAACGGGCCCAGGTTCGCCAGCGGCGGGGAGTTGCGCACGTCGGTGAGCGCCTTGATCACGAAGAGCAGGATGGCGGTGCCGATCACCTGGTCGCGGAACGCGCTCCAGCACCACGCGATGGCGGAGATCGCCGGCGCGGCGGCCCGGGTCCGGTGGCGGATCCGCTCGCTCGACCCCGAGCCGCTGGCGGCCGCGCTGGACGGC
>NZ_JBEZJP010000794.1:0-1399 GCF_040653175.1 Actinomadura sp. NPDC048032 | reverse complement strand
AGCGCCTGGACGAGGGCGGCCGGATCGGCGGAGGTGATCGCCTTGGCGACCTTCGGGGTTCGAGCACCGGCGGGGCGGCGAGCGTGATCCGCGCCCCGGGCATGCCGCGCCGCAGCGCCCGCAGCGCCGGGACGGCGGTCAGCAGATCGCCGAGGCCGAGCGCGCGCAGCACCAGCGCGCCGCGCGCCCCGGCCGTCACGGCCACGACGGCTCTTGGGACGGGCACACGACCAGCTCGCGCACCTCGCAGCCGGGCGGCTGGTTCAGCGCGAACGCGATGGTCGCCGCCACGTTCTCGGGCCGGTTCAGCTTGGCGTCGGCCCCGGGCTTGTACTGGTCGGGGCGGTCGTCGAAGAACGCGGTGTCCATCCCGCCCGGCACGACCATGGTGACGGCGACCTTCCCGGCCGTCTCGGCGGCGAGCGCCCGCGTGAAGCCGACGACGCCGAACTTGGACGCGCAGTACGCGGTCGCGTCGCTCAGCGCGCGGAACCCCAGGGTGGACGCGACCGTGACGACCCGCCCGTGCGGCTCGTTCTCCAGGTACGGGAGCGCGGCGCGGACGACAGCGACGGTGCCGAGCAGGTTCACCTGGACGACCCGCTCCCAGTCCTCGGCGGGGACCTCGCACAGCGCCCCGCAGGCGTCGATGCCGGCGGCGGTGACGACGGCGTCGAGCCCGCCGGCGGCGCGCGCCAGGCCGTGCACGGCGCGCTCGGCGCACCGGCGGTCGGCGAGGTCGGCCTGCATGTGCTCGAACTCCTCCTTCGGAGGGTGCCGGTCGAGGACCAGGGGCCGCCCGCCGTCGTCGGCGATCTTCCGCGCGACCGCCGCGCCGAGTCCGGAGGCGCCGCCGGTGATGAGGACCTTCATGACGCGTTTCCCTTCGTGGTCGACAGCAGGCGCGTGGTGGAGCGCCCCTCCAGGAGGGGCAGCAGGACCACCTCGCCGTTGTGGGCCCGGATCGTCTCGGCCTCGGGCAGGGGCGCCCCGGCGTAGTCGGCGCCCTTGACCCACACGTCCGGGCGCAGCCGCTCCAGGAGCGGCGCCGGGGTGTCGTCGTCGAACACCAGCGCGGCGTCCACGTCGCTGAGCGCCTCCAGCACCCGGACGCGGTCCGCGGCGGGCGTCACCGGGCGGGACGGCCCCTTGCGGCGCCGGACCGACGCGTCGGAGTTGACGCAGACGATCAGGCAGTCGCCGAGCCTGCGCGCCTGCTGGAGGAGGCTGACGTGGCCCGCGTGCAGCAGGTCGAAGCAGCCGCCGGTGGCCACCACCGTGCCGCCCGCCCGCCGCGTCCGCTCGACGACGTCCCAGGCGTCCTCGCCGCGCTCGGGGACGAGCCGGGCGGTGCCGGACTCGGCGAGCTGCGCCGCGACGGCCGCGGCGGCGCCCGCGC
>NZ_JBEZJP010000793.1:0-1405 GCF_040653175.1 Actinomadura sp. NPDC048032 | reverse complement strand
AGGCCGACGCCGCCGTCAGCACGACCGCCCTGCACTAGCCGTCCTGCTGATGAGGCTCGGCCCCACCTTCATCAAGGCGGGTCAGGTGCTCGGCACCCGGAGGGACGTGCTGCCCGCGGCTCTCTGCGACGAGCTGTCCGTCCTCCAGGACTCGGTGGCGCCGCTGAACCGCGCCGAGACGCGCCGCGCCTTCGCGGAGGCCTACGGCCCGCGGGCCGCCGAGGGGCGCTTCGCGCACGTCGAGGAGCGGCCCGTCGCCAGCGGGAGCGTCGCCTCCGTGTACCGGGGCTCGCTCGCTTCCGGAGGCCAGGTGGCGATCAAGCTGCGCCGCCCCGGCATCGACCGGGTGATGAGGCAGGACCTCGCGCTGATGAGGGCGGGCGCCTCGCTGGCCGCCCGCCTGCCGGTGTTCCGCGGCGTTCCGGTCACCGACGTGGTGGACAGCATGTGCGCCGCCGTCCTCGGGCAGCTGGACTTCACCCGCGAGGCCGACAGCCTGACGCGGCTGCGCGACAACCTGGCGCCCGTGCCCCGGGTGTGGGTTCCGCAGGTGCACCAGGCGGAGTCGCGGCCGCGCTGCATCGTCATGGAGTTCATCCCGGACCTGGACGTGGGCGCCGCGGCGAAGTGCCCTCCGGCGATGCGCCGGCGGTTCGCGGCGTCGGCGCTGACCGCGATCTACCAGATGTTGTTCGTCGACGGCTTCGTGCACTGCGACATGCACCCGGGGAACCTCTACTTCACCCGCCAGGGGCAGGTCGTCGTGCTCGACGCCGGGTTCAGCGTGCAGCTGACCGAGCGCCTGCGCCGGCTGTTCGCCGAGTTCTTCATGAACATGTCCACCGGCCGGGGCAGCCGCTGCGCCGAGATCGTCATCGAGAGCTCGGCGGGGGTGCGCGACGACGCCGACCTCGACGGCTTCATCGTGCGGATGGCCGACCTGGTCGAGCGCAGCCACGGGCTGCCCGCCAAGGAGTTCAGCCTGATCGCCTTCGCCACGGAGATGTTCGACCTGCAGCGCCGGTTCGGCATCCACGCCGCGCCCGAGCTGATCTTCCCGCTGCTGTCCCTGCTCGTCATCGAGGGGACCATCCGCGAGCTCGACCCGGAGATCGACTTCCAGGAGACGGCGAAGCCCGTCCTGAACCGCGGCCTCTTCGGCGCCCGGTAGCCCCACCGGGCGCACGCCCGGCCTCCACCCGCGTTCGAGGCCGAGTTATATAAGTTTGCTATTATTCTCCCGTGCACGCGTTCGATGTTCTCGGCGATCCGGTCCGCCGCCGCATCCTGGAGCTGCTGTCCGCCGGCGGACACTACGCGTCGGCGATCCTCCCGGTGTCGACCCGCACGTCGACGTCCTGGACGTTCCGCTCCCGCGAGCCGCGCGGCGGCAGGAGCGCCAACC
>NZ_JBEZJP010000792.1:0-1410 GCF_040653175.1 Actinomadura sp. NPDC048032 | reverse complement strand
ACACCGCCTAATCACGTGGTTCCGCGGCATGCCGAGGCGATAGTGGGCTCACCGGAGTCCTTGCCTTGGATCATGCCCAACGAAAAGGGCGGTGAAGAGCCAGACCAGGGTCGTCGTGACCGGTCTCGGTGCAACGACCCCACTCGGCGGCGACATGCCGTCGACCTGGTCCGCCCTGCTCGCCGGCGAGTCCGGTATCCGCAAACTGGACTGGGAGGGGGTCGAGGACCTGCCGGTCCAGTTCGCCGCGACCCTGAAGGTCGACCCGTCCGAGGTGATGCCGAAGCAGAACCTGCGGCGGCTCGACCGCAACCAGGCGATCGCGCTGATCGCGGCGCGGGAGGCGTGGACGTCCGCCGGGTTCGCCGTGCCGACGGGCGGCAAGGGACAGAAGGGCATGGAGCGCCCCGGGGTCGAGGGCGGCTACACCGTGGACGGCGAGCGCCTCGGCGTGGTGCTGTCCAGCGGCATCGGCGGCCTGCACACCGCCCTCAACAGCTATGACGTCTTCCGGGAGAAGGGCTGGTCGCGGGTCTCGCCCTTCACCGTCCCGATGCTGATGCCGAACGGCGCCTCCGGGCACGTCGGCATCGAGTTCGGCGCGATGGCCGGCTCGCACGCGCTGGTCAGCGCCTGCGCGTCCAGCGGCGAGGCCGTCGGGTACGCCATCGACATGATCCGCGCGGGCCGCGCCGACGTGGTGATCTGCGGCGGCACCGAGTCGTGCATACACCCGCTGCAGATGGCCTCGTTCGGGGCCATGCGCGCGATGTCGACCCGCAACGAGGAGCCGTCGCGCGCGTCCCGGCCCTACGACAAGAACCGCGACGGCTTCGTGCTCGGCGAGGGCGCCGCCGTGATGATCCTCGAATCCGAGGAGCACGCCCGCGCCCGCGGCGCGGAGATCCACGGCATCGCCGCGGGCTGCGGCTACTCCGGCGACGCCTACGACATCGTGCTGCCCGACCCGTCCGGCTCGGGGCAGGCCAAGGCGATGCAGCGGGCCCTCAAGGACGCGGGCCTGGAGCCCTCCGACCTGGTGCACATCAACGCGCACGCCACCTCCACGCCCGCCGGGGACGTCGCGGAGCTCGCCTCCATCAAGGCGGGGCTCGGCGAGGAGGCCGCGCGCCAGGTGGTCATCACCGCGACCAAGTCGATGACCGGGCACCTGCTCGGCGGCGCGGGCGCGCTTGAGTCGATCTTCACGGTCCTCGCGCTCAAGGAGGGCCGCGTCCCGTTCGTGGCCAACCTGGAGGACCTCGACGACGAGGTCGACCTCGACATCGCGCGCGACGAGCCCCGCAAGCTCCCGGACGGTCCGGCGGCGGCGCTCAACAACTCGTTCGGATTCGGGCGCCGGCCATGACCGGGCACGGCTGATCCTGCCGCAGCTGCAGCTGGACGATC
>NZ_JBEZJP010000791.1:0-1440 GCF_040653175.1 Actinomadura sp. NPDC048032 | reverse complement strand
AACACCCGGTCCCATCCCTAACCCGGAAGTTAAGCCCTTCAGCGCCGATGGTACTGCATGGGAGACCGTGTGGGAGAGTAGGACGCCGCCGGACATGAATTGGTCGAGGGTCGCCCTGGAATTTCCGGGGCGGCCCTCGACGCATGTCGTGGGTCGGCCGAAGTAGGCTGAAGACTCCACCGAACCACCAAGAACAGTGACGGACGTGATGAGCGCGGAAGAGGACGGCCGAAGCGACGACAGCCGCGACCGGCGAGGCGGCAACGGGCGGCGTGACACGCCGGCCCGTCGTGGGGGCGATGCCCGCGGCGGCCAGGGAGGGCCCGGGGCTCGCAAGAGCGCCGGCCCCCGCAGCGGGGGGTTCCGCGCCGGCGGCTCCCAGGGCGGACGTGGTCGCCCTGGTGACAGGCAAGAACGGGACGCGCGCGGTAAGCGCGACGACCGCAAGCCGGGCCGTCCGTTCAAGCGCTCCGACGACAGACGCGATGAGCGGCGTCCCGAGTCCCGCGAGGGCCGCCCAGAGGGCCGTTTCAGCGGCCAGGGCGGTCAGGGCGGCGAGCGTAAGGACAGCCGCTTCTCCGGCCCGCGCGGCGAGCGCAAGGACGACCGGTTCTCTGCTCAGCGCGGTGAGCGCAAGGAGGGCCGTTTCTCCGGTCAGGGTGGCGAGCGTCGAGACAATCGCTTCTCTGGCCCGCGCGGTGAGCGTCGGGACAACCGTTTCTCTGGTCCGCGCGGTGAGCGCCGGGAAGGCGGTTTCTCGGGCCAGGGCGAGCGTCGGGACAGCCGTTTCTCCGGTCAGGGCGTCGAGCGTCGAGACAATCGCTCCTCTGGTCCGCGCGGCGAGCGCAGGGACGACCGTTTCTCCGGTCAGGGCGGCGAGCGTAAGGACAGCCGTTTCTCCGGTCCGCGCGGTGAGCGTCGAGACAATCGCTCCTCTGGTCCGCGTGGTGAGCGTCGGGACAACCGTTTCTCTGGTCCGCGTGGTGAGCGTCGGGAAGGCGGTTTCTCCGGTCAGGGCGAGCGCCGAGAGGGCCGTTTCTCTGGCCAGGGTGGCGAGCGTCGAGACAATCGCTCCTCCGGTCCGCGCGGCGAGCGCAGGGACGACCGCTTTTCTGGTGAGGGCGGCGAGCGTCGCGAAGGCCGTTCCTTTGACAACCGTGCGCCTCGTGCGGGTCAGGGCGGTGGCGGGCCGCGCCGGGAAGGGCGCCCCGGAGGATTCCAGGGACGCGGCGGCCAGGGTGAGCGTCGCTCCCAGGGGCGTCCGCAGGATCGCCCGTTCAGGGGGCCCCGTGATGAGCGTGAGGAGCGTCGTCCGGGCGGGCGGCGTTTCGAAGGCAAGCGCGAAGGACGTCCAGGAGAGCGCGACAGGCCGTTCAAGGGTCGCGGTAGCCAGGAGAGCCCGGAGGGCCCGCGGCCGACGCCGCAGCACCCGGCGCCGCC
>NZ_JBEZJP010000790.1:0-1440 GCF_040653175.1 Actinomadura sp. NPDC048032 | reverse complement strand
GGTGGTCGAGCACCTGGAGCGCTGCGACGCCGACATCGCGCCGCCGGCGGGCGTGGAGGTCCACAACCCGGACCTGCACATCGCCACGCTGAACAACAAGGCCAAGCTGGAGATGGAGCTGACGGTCGAGCGCGGCCGCGGCTACGTCTCGGCCGCGCAGAACAAGCAGCCGGGCCAGGAGATCGGCCGGATCCCGATCGACTCCATCTACTCGCCCGTGCTCAAGGTCACCTACAAGGTCGAGGCCACCCGAGTCGAGCAGCGCACCGACTTCGACCGCCTCATCCTGGACGTGGAGACCAAGCAGGCGATGCTGCCGCGCGACGCGGTCGCCTCCGCCGGCAAGACCCTCGTCGAGCTGTTCGGGCTGGCCCGGGAGCTCAACGTCGAGGCCGAGGGCATCGACATGGGCCCGTCCCCGACGGACGCCGCGCTCGCCGCGGACCTGGCCCTGCCGATCGAGGAGCTGAACCTCACGGTCCGCTCCTACAACTGCCTGAAGCGCGAGGGCATCCACTCCGTGGGCGAGCTCGTCGCCCGCAGCGAGCAGGACCTGCTCGACATCCGCAACTTCGGCGCCAAGTCGATCGAAGAGGTCAAGCAGAAGCTCAACGACATGGGCCTGTCGCTGAAGGACTCCCCGCCCGGGTTCGACCCGAGCGCGGCGGCCGACAACTACGGCGACGACGACCAGGGCTACGCCGAGACCGAGCAGTACTAGGAACCCGAGTCCGGCGGCCGGGGGCCCGCGGTCCCCGGCCGGCCGGAACCAGCTGACACCGGTACCTGACACGGCCGGTGCAGGAAGGAAACGACATGCCCCAGCCCACCAAGGGCGCCCGCCTCGGCGGCAGCGCGGCGCACCAGCGCCTGATCCTGGCCAACCTGGCCACGTCGCTGTTCGAGCACGGCCGCATCACCACCACCGAGGCCAAGGCCCGGCGGGTGCGTCCGCTGGCGGAGAAGCTGATCACCAAGGCGAAGAAGGGCGACCTGCACAACCGTCGCCTGGTCGCCAAGACGATCCGCGACAAGGGAGTCCTGCACGAGCTCTTCACCGAGATCGCGCCGCGCTTCGAGAACCGTCCCGGCGGCTACACCCGCATCACCAAGATCGGGCCGCGCAAGGGCGACAACGCCCCGATGGCCGTGATCGAGCTGGTGCAGGAGCAGCTGGCGGCGTCCGGCGGCACGGCCGCTCCGGCCGCCCCGGCGCCGAAGGCGGAGGAGCCCGAGGCCAAGACGGAGGCCGACGACACGGCCGCCGTGGACGCCAAGGACGAGGCCGCCGGCGACGCGGAAGCCAAGGACGAGGGCGAGAAGGAGTAATCCGCCGCTTGAACTGGGCGAGCGTTTGCTCGAAGTTCGTGAGGGCCCGCCGTTTCCATCGGGACGGCGGGCCCGAACTTTTCCAGACCGAGGCGAAGCCGCCGGATCCGA
>NZ_JBEZJP010000789.1:0-1458 GCF_040653175.1 Actinomadura sp. NPDC048032 | reverse complement strand
CCGCCCGCAACGCCCTGCCGCCTCCGCTTGCGCGGTTCCTTCCCGGCGGTGTTGCTATTTCATCAGATCCGGCCCGATTGTCAAAATCGAGCTTTTCCGACCCACCACGGCACGGCACGGCCGACACGACGAAGCCGTGTCGGCTGGTTCGTAGGTGGTTTCCCCATGGTTCGGCCGGCCGCCATGCGGGCGTCCTGCATCCGTGAGGGGACGAGGGGTTAACTTACGCGGTCGGAGCGCCCGCGTCAAATCGGCACCCCGGTCCGATGCTCCTCCGCAGGTTGCAGCGTATTGGGGGAACCCGGTGGGGCCTGTCACCATCTATCTAAGTAGATCACCCAGCCCAAGCAGGAGAGGTACCACCATGGCCTACCCGCCCGCCCCGCCGCCGCCCCCGAGCTCCGGCGCCGGCTCTCCGCCCCCGAACCACCTCCCGTGGGCGATCGCGACCACCATCCTGTGCTGCCTGCCCGCAGGCGTCGTGTCCATCGTCTACGCCGCCCAGGTCAACTCCAAGTGGTCGGCGGGCGACCAGGCCGGTGCGATCAAGTCCTCCAACAACGCGAAGACCTGGGCGATCGTGTCCGCGGTCCTCGGCGTGGTCGTCGGCGCCATCTACTTCTTCATCGCCATGGCGGGGAACAGCGGCAGCTGACCGATGACGGATGAGTCCCGGCCCGTCCCGCTCCCGCGGGGCGGGCCGGTTCCCGGAGCACCGGACGGTTCTCGACAGCCCCTCGCCGTCCGGCTCCTGCGGCCCGGCGGGGTGCTGGTCCTCAGCGTCGCCGCCGTCTTGTACGTCGCCGCGGTCGACCCCAACGAGGCGGGGCACTATCCGACATGCCCCTTCCTCGCTCTCACCGGGTTCCAGTGCCCGGGCTGCGGTTCGATGCGCACCGTCCACGCGCTGGCCCACGGCCATCTCCAAGAGGCCTTCGGTCTGAACGTGCTGACCGTCGCGATGCTCCCGGTTCTGGCGTTCTTCTGGCTCCGGTGGGCGAGAGCCCGCGCCCTGGATCGTCCGGTGAGGACGAAGGTGGCGCACCCCGCGCTGATCTGGGCCCTGTTCGGCGCCATCCTTCTCTTCTGGCTGATCCGGAACCTCCCTGTCGGATCGGCCCTCGCCGCCTGACCACCAACGGCCATGGGCCGGGCGCTCCCTTCGCCATGCCCGGCGCGGCATGCCAGGCGCTCCATGGCCCCCGGCTCCCCGGTCTTCGCGGCAGCTCCGCCGTGATTTTCCAGTGGAGTTGCCCCCCGGTGGAGCGTGCTGGGCCGAAATTCGCTCGCGCAGGCCCCCGGCCAGCAATCACACTCTGTGCGTGATGGAAGTAGCCCTATGTTCCCTGGATGAGCCCGCATTGGCGGCGCCGGCCCCGACACCCTGCGGGCCATCGCGGACACGGCGATGCTCTCCCTCTGATCCGGGCGGCCGGCGCGCCGCCCTTTTTCGCGCCC
>NZ_JBEZJP010000788.1:0-1488 GCF_040653175.1 Actinomadura sp. NPDC048032 | reverse complement strand
CTTCCCGCTTCCGCCGCCAGAGGGGCGGCAGCGGGAAGCGCGTCCCGCACCGATCCCCACGATCGGCATACCGTCGTTCAAGAGTCGTACGAGACTCGCCCGCGGGAAGTCGTTTTTCGACAATCGACCCGTTTCTCGCCGCGATCTCCACTAGAGTCTGCCTGCGACCCCGGCACTACGGGGCCGCAGGCTTTCTTCTCGGTATGAACGCGCCCGGAGCTTTTCGACCGTTTTCCTTTCGCCGCTCATGCCCTCGGACGGAAAGCCATTCGGGCCGGCGCACCCATTGCCGCCGCCCGCTGGTCGGCGCCCGGTCGCACCTCGACCGAACCGGCCACCATCGGTTCCGGGAAGGATGCAACAGGTGGCCGCTTTCGACGGCGCGAGCGGGTCCACGTGAAACCACGAGCGTCCATGCCACGGGATTTCACCTTCCTGTGGAGCGGGTCGGCCGCCTCCCAGCTCGGCACCATGAACGCGGCCATCGCGATCCCGCTGCTGGCGCTGTCGCTGACCCGCTCGCCGGTCTTCGCGGGCTGGGTCGCCGCGGCCGGGACGTGCCCCCGGCTCCTCCTCTACGTGCCCGCGGGCATGCTCGCGGACCGCTTCGACCGCCGGCGCATCATGCTGACCTGCCAGTACACGCGGTTCGGCGTGTCGGTACTGCTGGCCGTCGGCCTCGCCCTGCACTACCACCCCGGCCTGCTCCTGGTCGGCGCGGCCGCGGCGGACGGCGCGCTCGCGGGCCTGTACAGCCTGGCCGAGGTCGCCGTCGTCAAGCGCGTCGTCCGCCCCGACCAGCTTCCCGAGGCGATGGCGAGAAACGAGGCAAGGGGCCATATCGCGCTGCTTCTCGGCCGCCCGCTCGGCGGATTCCTGTATGGCCTGGACAGGGCGCTGCCCTTCGCCGCCGACGCTCTCTCCTCCCTTTTCTCCGCCCTCACGCTGCACTGCGTGCGGGAGAAGAATTTCGCACCGGAGGAACAGCGGGACCCCGAACCCACCGATTTCGGAAAGTGCGTTCGCTTCATCCTGGGCCACCCATTCCTGTGCATGGTGATCGCCGTGTGCGCGGTGACGAACTTCGCCTTCCAGATCATCTTTCTGAGGCTCGTGGTGCAGGCGGACCAGGAGTTCGCCTCCACTTCGATGATCGGCATTCTCTTCGCGGCGTCCGGGCTCGGGGGCACGCTCGGCGCCGTCGCGGCGTCCCACCTTTCCCGGCGCTACCGCCTGGCCCAGGGCAACCGGCCGATGCGGCTGCTGTTCTGCTGCGTCTGGGGATGGTTCGCGATGACCGCGATCGTGACGGCCTACGACAGCCCGCTGGCCGGGCTCGCCGCCTGGGGCGGGATCAGCTTCATCGGCGCGCACATGAACGTGGCGCTCACCGTCTACCAGGCGACGTGGATCCCCGACGACATGCTGGCGCGGGTGGCCAGCATCAACAGCCTCGTCACGCAGAGCGCCGTCCCCCTGGGGTCGCTG
>NZ_JBEZJP010000787.1:0-1499 GCF_040653175.1 Actinomadura sp. NPDC048032 | reverse complement strand
CATGGCCACCATCAAGCCACAAACCAAAGATCCAGATCCGCAAAACAGGCCCTAGCCCTGGGCCATGCGGTACCGCAGGTAGAGGTAGTTCTCGTCCGGGATCGCGTGGCACAGCTCCATCCGCTGCATGTCGACGGCCGGGCCGTCGAGGACGCGCGCGGCGTCGCCGGCGGTGACGACCGGGCTCAACGTCAGGCACAGCTCGTGCAGCCAACCCGCGGCGGCGATCTGGGCGAGCAGGACCGGCCCTCCCTCGCAGAGCTGGCGCTCGTACCCCTTGTCGGCCAACCGCCGCAACGCCATGCCCATGTCCGTGGAGTCGGTCCCGCACACCAGGACCTCGGCGTGCTTCTCGGCCTCGCGAAGCCGGTCGGCCGGGGCCGCCCCGCACGTGATGACGATCGGCGGCGCGGGCGCCTCCGCGAACAGCGGCCCGTCGAAGTCGAACCGCAGGCTCCGCGACACGATCGCCAGCTTCCGCGCCTCCTTCGGATACGCCCCGTACTCCCGGACGGTCGTGGCACCCATGATCACGACGTCGGCCAGCGTCCTGAGCCGCTGCATGAGGGCCCAGTCCCCCGCGTACCCGAGTGCGCTGGTGCTCCCCTGGTACTGGATCCCCCCGTCGAGCGACGCGATCATGTTCGCCCGCAGCCACGGCGTCGTCTCCGGATAGGCGTACTGCTCCAGCATCGCGCTCACGTCCATCTGAGCACTGTAAAGGCTGCCGCCGTCCCGCCCCCGCCCCGGACCATGTGATCATCAAGGCCGTGCGCCCGGACGAGGAGGAGTGCCATGCCCCTGATCTCGATCATCACCGCCGTACGGAGGCCGATCCCCGGCTACCTGCGGCAGGCCGCCGCCGGCGTCGCGGCGCAACGCCTCCCCCCTGGCTGGGACCTCGAATGGCTCGTCCAGGAGGACGGGGACGCCCCGACCGCCCGCGACCTGTGCCCGGGCGCGCTCTACGAGGCGAACGGCGCCCAGCTCGGCACCGGAACGACGAGGAACTTCGCCCTGAGCCGGGCACGCGGCGAACTGGTCGCGGTGCTCGACTATGACGACGTCCTTCTTCCCGACGGCCTCGCGACGCTCATCCCCGCCTTCGAGGAGCATCCCGGCATCGGCTGGACGATCGGCCAGGCCGACGATCTGATCGACGGACGCCGCGTCCCCTACCCCCTGGCCTACCCCTGCGGCCTGGTGCCCGCCGGAACGATCGGCCGCCTGTACGAAGAGACGGGCCTCTGCCAGGCGGCCTGCGCCGGCCTGGTCGCCCCCGCCGACCTGATCCGCGCCTTCGGCGGCTGGGGCGCGCTCCCCCGCGCGCAGGACGTGGCCCTGTTCATCGCCCTCAGCGAAGTCTTCGACGGCTACCAGGAACCCTCGGTGACCTGGCTCTACCGAAAGCACCCCGACCAGAGCACCCACCCCACCAAGCCCGACACATGGGGCGAGCACCAGGACCGCTTCATCCGCCACCGCCTGAACGCCGTCCG
>NZ_JBEZJP010000786.1:0-1504 GCF_040653175.1 Actinomadura sp. NPDC048032 | reverse complement strand
GCGGCCGCTCCCCCGCCGACCCGCGCGGCGCCGCCGCCACGCGCGGCACCCTCCATCCGCAGACCGTCGACGCGATGCCCCGGCGCCGCCCGGCCCGGCGCGCGCTGCCGCAGATGTCCCTGCCGTCGCTCGCGCTGCCGCACCTGCCCCTGCCCCTGCCACAGCTCGCGAAGGTGCGGCCGGGGCGGTCGCCCGCCGAGAGCGCCACCGGTGTCTGACCTCGGGCGGGTGCTCCGGCTGGACGCCCGCCGCACGGCGCTGCTCGTCGCCGTGCCGGTCCTCACCGTGCTCGGGACGGCGGCGGCGTGCCTGTCGCTGAGCCCGGCGGTCGCCTACTGGGACAACAGCGTCGTCGCGCTGGTCAACGCCGTCCGCCTCCTGGGCCCGGCCGCCGCGGGCCTGGCCGCGTGGACGGCCGTCCGGGAACGCCCGCTCGACTACCTGCGCGACCTCACCGCCCGCTCCCCCGCGACGGGCGTGCTGTTCGACCTGCTGCTGCTGTCGTCCGCCGCGCTGGTCTCCTACGTCGCGGTCACGGCGGTGGTCGTCGCCGTCACCCTCGTGCACCCCCACGCCGGGCACCCCCACCCGCTCGGCGCGCTCTCGGGCGCCGGCGCGCTCGTCCTGCACGTCGTCGCGGGCTACCTGACGGGACGCGTCGCACCGCACCGCGCCACCGCGGCCCTCGTCCTGGCCGCGACCTCCCTGTGGGCCGCCCTGCGCATCCCCGGGACGTCCTGGTGGAGCCTGCTTCCCCCGGCCGCGTTCTCCCGCGTCCAGCTGTTCACCACCCTGCGTCCCGAGGTGTTCGCCGTGCAGGTCCTCTGGGCCGCGGGGCTGACCACGGCGCTGATCCTCGGCTACGTGATGTGGGCGACGCGGCGCTTCCTGCTCGTCCTGCCCCTGGCGCTCGCGCTAGCCGCGACCGTCTCCGCCACCCTCGCCCTGCACCGCTCCGGCGGGACGGTGGCGCCCGCCCAGGCGGAGCCGGTGTGCCGGACGTGGCCCCTCACCGTCTGCGTGCACCCCGCCCTGCGGGAGGCACTACCCCAGCTGATGGCGGCGGCGACCCCGCTCGCCGCGCGGCTGAACGGCACGCCGGGAGCCTTCACGATGGTCGAGCAGCGTCCCGCCTGGATGCCCGTCGCGGTGGCGAACGGCGTCGCCGCCGTCCACCTCGACGAGGACCTCGCCCCCGGATACGCGTCCCGGGCCGTCCGGCAGATCAGCGAGGCGCTCAAGGACGAAGGGGCCTGCGCCTCCGGCGACGGCTACCGCGCGCTGGTCGACGCGTGGCTTCTCGGCGACGAGCCCCCGGCCGCGGCCGGCACGCGCGCGGGCCACCGGTTCGCGTCCTGGACCGAGCAGCGGCGGCGCGACTGGCTACGGCTCCACTTCGCCGAGTACCGCGCCTGCGCGCTGGGCCCGCGGGACTTCCACGCCCCCCGCACGACGGAGAGCCGCCTCCACGACGTCCTGGACACCCGTCCCGCGTGACCGCGGC
>NZ_JBEZJP010000785.1:0-1516 GCF_040653175.1 Actinomadura sp. NPDC048032 | reverse complement strand
GCTCGGATCGCCGAACGGCACCAGCCGACGACCTTCACCTGGTCGCCGATGACCTTGGTCAGCCCGGAGTCGAAGATGCAGGACGACGGGTCGGTGACGATGTCGCTGGAGACGATCGGGTCCTCGGTGTAGGTGAGGTAGCCCTTGAGGGGGCCCTCGGCGGCCGCCCGGAACGCCTCGTTGACCTCCTCGACCGTCACGTCGCGGGACAGCTCGACGGTGAGGTCGGTGGCCGAGCCGGTCGGCACCGGGACGCGCAGGGCGTAGCCGTCCAGCTTGCCCTTCAGCTCCGGCAGCACCAGGCCGATCGCCTTCGCGGCGCCGGTGGAGGTCGGGACCACGTTCAGCGCGGCGGCGCGGGCGCGGCGCAGGTCCTTGTGCGGGGCGTCCTGCAGGTTCTGGTCCTGCGTGTAGGCGTGGACCGTCGTCATCAGGCCCTTCTCGATGACGAAGTTGTCGTGCAGCACCTTGGCCAGCGGGGCCAGGCAGTTGGTGGTGCAGGACGCGTTGGAGATCACCGTGTGGTTCGCCGGGTCGTACTTGTCCTCGTTGACGCCGAGGACGACGGTGAGGTCCTCGTTCTTCGCCGGCGCGGAGATGATGACCTTCTTGGCGCCGTTGTCGGCGTGCACCCGGGCCTTGTTCGCGTCGGTGAAGAAACCGGTCGACTCGACGACGATGTCGGCGCCGACGTCGCTCCACTTGAGGTTCGCGGGGTCGCGCTCCTCGAAGGCCCTGATGGCCTTGCCGCCGACGACGATCTCGTTCTCGGTGGCGCGCACGTCCTCGGGGAAGCGGCCGAGGATGCTGTCGTACTTGAGCAACTGGGCGAGCGTGGCGTTGTCGGTCAGGTCGTTGACCGCCACGACCTCGATGTCGGCCCCGGACGCCTTCACCGCGCGGTAGAAGTTGCGGCCGATCCGGCCGAACCCGTTGATGCCTACTCGGATGGTCACGGAACCGCTCTCCTCGTACGTCGTATCGCCCGGTGCCAGCCGGGCTCACCTACGGTCGATCCGGGGTCATCCCCCACCTCAGACCCTATCCAATGACCCACGAGTAGCCCGACACCGGTTTCGTGGGAACCACGGGTGAGCCCGTCTCCCCCGGTAGGGGGACATCCCCCCTTTCACGACATAGCACGATCATCACTACACTCCGGGGCCATGTGGCGCGGGTGGTCGGTTCTGTTGGCGGGGCTGGTGGGGGCCGTGCTGCTCGGCGGACCGGCCGGGGCGGCGCCCGCCCCGGACCGCGCCGGCCCGGCGAACCGCGCGGACGCCATCGCCGCCGCGCTCCGCCGCGACCCCGTGTACGTCACCGACCACGCGCCCCGCGCGCTGCCCCCGGACACCGCCGCGCGGATCAGGGCGTCCGTCGCCCGGCTCGGCGTCCCGGTGTACGTCGCGGTGACGCCGACCTCGGGCCTCGGCCCGCAGAACGCGACCGAGTCCTTCGCGGCTCTGCTGCGCGACCGGCTCCGTAAGGACGGCGTCTACATCGTGGTCCCCCCGTC
>NZ_JBEZJP010000784.1:0-1518 GCF_040653175.1 Actinomadura sp. NPDC048032 | reverse complement strand
GTTCGGCCGTGTGCCGCGCCCACGGCCAGTGCAGGCACTCCTGGACGAACCCGCCGCCGACCGCCGTGTCCGCGGTGAACGGCCAGGTCGCCCGGGCCGGCAGGTGCCTGCGCACCCGCTCCAGCGCGGCCTTCCGCACGCCCGGCGGCGTCTCGGACGTCCCCCACGGGAACCGGCCGTCCCCGCAGATCGTCGCGATGTGCAGGCCCGAGCTGTACTCGGCCGGGTCCTCGCCGCCGGAGTCGAGCGCCCGGAGCAGGCGGTCCAGGTGCGCGGCGTCGCCGTGGCGGGCGTCGTGGACCGCCGAGACGACGTCCCCCAGCCCGCCGAGGGCGCCGGCGTCCCGGTAGGTGGGGTCGAGGAACTCGTAGGTCACCAGCATGTCCCAGATCCGCACGGCGTCCTGGCGGTGCCGTGCGAGCCAGGCCAGGTCGCGGGCGGGGTCGAAGCCGCAGGCGGGCGCGGCGGCGCAGGCGTCGCGCAGGACGCGCGCGGTGGCCCGCAGCCCGGTGAGGTAGAGCATGTCGTCGCCCTGCGGGTCGACGAACGGGAGCACCGAGTCGAGGACGAGCTTCCTGACGCCGGCCGGATGGGACGCGGCGTAGGCGGCGCCGGTCATGGTCCCGTAGGACACGCCGTCCACGGTCCAGCTCCGCACGCCGAGCGCGCGGCGCAGCTGGTCGAGGTCGCCGACCGTCTGCTCGGTGGTGAAGTAGTGCCGCCGGTCGCCGAGGACGCCGGCGCACTCCCTCACCGCGCCGGGCGTGGGCGGCTCGATGTCACTGCCGCCCACCTGTGCCTGGAGCCGCGGGCAGTCGACGGCGCCGAACTCCCCCGTGCCGCGCTGGTCGATCATGACGAACCGGTAGTTCCTCGCCAGCTCCGGCAGGCGCTTGGAGATGCCGGAGATGAAGGGGACGCCGGGCTGCCCCGGGCCACCGGTCAGGAACATCAGGACGCCCTTGGGCGCGCGCGCCTCGTCCGCCGCCGCGACCTGGAGCCTCAGGGTCCGGCCGCCCGCGGGACGGCGGTAGTCGAGGGGCACGGTCAGGAACGAGCAGGTGAAGCCGGGCTGCCCGGCGCAGGGCCTGGAGTCGGTCAGCCGGGGCGCGGCCGGCCGGGCGGGGGGCGCTTGGGGTGCCGCGGACGCCGTCGCGCCGCCCGCTCCGAGGAGGGCGAGGGTGAGGGCTGACACCGCTGAGCAACGTCGTCGCATGGAGGGATCCTCCCTCCGGACTCCCGCGCTCGCCGGGATGTCGCCGGATCCGGTCATGTCGCCGCCCGCCACCCGGCGCCGCGCCCCGGCGGCTCTCGTCAGGAAGGCGGCGAGGGTGAATACTGAATCCCGTTCGGTAAATCCGTGAGCGGAGGACCCAGGTGTCCGAGAACTTCTCGATGACCATCGACGGCCGGGCCGTGACGGCGCCCGGCGCCTTCGGCGTGATCGATCCGGCGACCGGCGAGGTCGCCGAGCAGGCCCCCGACGCGTCCCGGGAGCAGCTCGACGCGGCGATGGCC
>NZ_JBEZJP010000783.1:0-1525 GCF_040653175.1 Actinomadura sp. NPDC048032 | reverse complement strand
CCGTTCGAAGGGAACGGCGCGGGCGGTACCAGCCGCTCCAGGACTACCAGGTCAACATCGAGGCCCGCAGCCTCCTGCTCTGCCTGCACGCGATGTGAGGGCGCTCAGCGGCGGCCGCGGCCGTACCGGTACATGGTCAGCGGCGCGAAGACCGCGACGAGGACGGCGCAGGCCAGGAACGCCCAGCCCATCTGGCCCGCGGTCACGGTGCCGTCCATCAGCCCCCGCATGGCGGTCGTCACGACGCTGATCGGATTGACCTTGATCAGCGCCTCCAGCCAGCCCGGCATCGTCTGCTGCGGCACCATGACGTTGCTGGCGACGACGAGGACGAACAGGAGCGTCCAGCTCAGCGTCTGCGCCGCGGTCGGCGTCCGCACGCTGACCCCGACGAAGGTCCCGATCCAGGCGAGGCTGAAGGCGAACACCTGGAGGAACAGCAGCGCCAGCACGACGCCGCCCAGGCCGCCGTCAGGGCGGAACCCCAGCGCCAGCCCCAGCAGCAGCGGCACCACCGAAGCCACCGCGTACCGGACCACGTCCCCCAGCATCGCCCCGACCAGCACCGACGACTGCCACACCGGCAGCGACCGCACCCGGTCGAACACCCCCTGGTCGACGTCCTGGTTCAGCACGATCCCGGTGTACGCCGTGGTCAGGGCCACCGCCATGACCATGACGCCGGGCAGGAAGAAGTGCAGGTAGCGGTCGGGCGACCCGGCGATCGCGCCGCCCACCAGGTAGGTGAACGAGAGCGTGAAGATGACCGGGAGCATGAGGGCGTCCACCAGCTGGTTCGGCGAGTGCTTGATCTTCAGCAGCGCACGCCACCCGAACGTCATGGACGCCGACAGCGCGCCGGCCCTCGGCGGGCGCTCGCCCGGCGCCGCCAGCGGCCCCCGCGCGCGCGTCATCGGCTGGGACGTCGTCATCTCGCCCTCCTCCTCCTCAGTTGACCGTCTGCGTCTGGTCGTCCGCGGCCTCGTCCTCGTCCTCGTCCGCTCGCCCGCCGTCGGCCACAGGGTGGCCGGTCAGGGCGAGGAAGACGTCGTCGAGGCTCGACTGGGCCATCGAGAAGTCGTCGAGGGCGATCCCGGCGTCGGCCAGCGCGGTGACCGCCCGCGCCGCCTGCTGGGCGTCGCCGACCCGCACCGACAGCCGGTGCGGATCGGAGTCCGCGCCCGGCTCCACGGTCAGTTCGCGGGAGAGCATCTCCGCCGCCAGGGCGCGCTGCCCGGGATCCTGGAGCCGCAGCTTCAGCGCGCCGGTGCCGACCTGGGACTTCAGCTTCCCGGGCGCGTCCTCCGCGATGACCCTGCCGTGGTCCAGGACCGCGACCCGGTCGGAGAGCCGGTCGGCCTCGTCGAGGTACTGCGTCGTGAGCAGCACGGTCGTGCCCCCGGCGACCAGGGTGCGGATGATGTCCCACACCTGGTTGCGCGCCCGGGGGTCGAGTCGGTGATCCTGGGCAGCGTGTCCACCCGCGTGCTGCACCATGCCCACCGCCCGGTCCTGGTGGTGCCGC
>NZ_JBEZJP010000782.1:0-1557 GCF_040653175.1 Actinomadura sp. NPDC048032 | reverse complement strand
ACCGATTGCGCAGCATGAGACGCCGCAGGGAGGCCTACATCGGTCCCTGGCTGCCCGAACCGCTGCTCAGACGAACCCCCCGTGACGAACAGGAGCGCGACATGACCTCGACGATTCTCACGCCGGTCGGCCGGTCGCCCGTGGACGGCCCGGAACTGGCCGCGCGGCTGATCCCCGAGGAGGAGATGCGGCCGTGGTCGGTGGACGCCGTCCCGGCGCTGCCCTCCTTCGCGAGCAAGTTGCGCGAATGCGAGCGGCTCTGCGGCGTCCCCTACGCCGAGACTCCGCACGATGTCCAGGACGCTCTGGTCCTGCGCCGCCTCGGCCAGATGATCAATACGGCGCTGCTCAACCCGCTGTGGCGGGAGCGGCTGACGGCCTCCGGCATCACCGGTCCGCCCGCCACCTACGAAGAATGGGAACGGGTGCCGCTGTCCGACAAGACCGTCCAACGCGACATGTTCACGGGCGCCCGCGCCGGAATGGTGGTGCCGCTCGCGCACGGCGGGTTCGAGGTGGTCGCCAGCGGCGGCACCAGCGACGGGCTGCCACTGGAGATCGTCTACTCGCTGCGGGAGCTGCACGACACCTACCGCATCGCCGGCGCCTTCATGGGCACCTACCAGCTCCGCGACCACCTGGCCGGGGGCGACCCCAAATGGCTGTTCACGAACCTCGCCGACTACCAGATGTGGAGCAGCGGGACCATGGTCGGCGGCGTCCTGCAGCAGGTCCCGGGCGTCAACTACATCGGCGCCGGTCCCGTCACGGGTCCCGTGCTGGAGCACATGTTCTCCTACCCCGGGCCCAAGGCCATGATGGGCATCTCGGCGGGCATCGCGATCCTCAGCGACCTCGGCGCCGGACTGAGCCCCCAGGCGCGGGAGAGCTTCCGCGTCGCGCTGTACGGCAGCGGCGTGCTGCCGCACCGCAAGCGCGCCGAGCTGCGCGCGGTCTTCCCGAACGTCGCGATCCTCAGCTACTTCGCCGCCACCCAGGCCGAGACCGTCGGTCTCCAGCTGAGCGACGACTCGCCCTGGCTGGCCGCGGTGCCCGGCCTGCACCTCGTGGAGGTCGTCGACGACCAGGGCCGCGCGGTCGCCGAGGGCGAGGAGGGCGAGCTCGTCGTCACCCGGCTGCACGCGCACGAGGCGCCGCTGCTGCGGCTCAAGCTCGGCGACCGGATGATCCGCCGCCCCGCCCTCGACGGGCCCGGCCTGAAGACCGGCCGGTTCGAGTTCGCCGGCCGCACCGCCGACGTGCTGCACATCAACGACAGCCAGTACTCGGCGGCGATCGCCTACGCCGCGCTCCGCGACCGGCTGCGCGAGACGACCGGCATGGACCTGGACGCCGCCGCGCACGAGATCCAGTTCGTGAACAACCGCGAGCACAAGACCATCACGCTGCTCGCCGCGGTCGACGACGCCGACGGCCACAGCTGCGCGCTGTCGGCCGCGCTCGGCCCGGCCGGCGTCCACCAGGTCTTCGTCGGTGCGCTTCTGGCTGAAGGTGTAGAACTCCTTCCACCCGTCCCACGCGAAGAGCATCACCGGC
>NZ_JBEZJP010000781.1:0-1575 GCF_040653175.1 Actinomadura sp. NPDC048032 | reverse complement strand
ACGGGCCCTCGGCATGGCTGAGAAAGCCCTTGGACGGCGAGACGCCGTCCAGCCAGCCCTTCTCCGTGGGTTTGCCGAGGCCGAAGAGCCACGCCGAGGCGCTCGCCAGGCGCGACGCGCTGGCCGAGCGCGCCGAGGAGAAGTCGGGGCTGGCCTCGCGGCTCGACGCCGCCGCCCGCGCCGACCGGGTCGTCCCGCTGGTCAGGGACGTCCAGGCCCGGTACGAGGAGGCGAGCCGCGCCCGCCGCTGGGCCGAGGAGTCCCGGTCCGGGGCCGCCGCGCTGCTCCCGCCGCGGGCGCCGCAGGACGTCCTCGCCAAGGCCGAGCGCGACCGCCGCGACGAGGTCGCGGCGCTGGAGGGCCGCAGGGCCGCCGCCGCCCGGCTCCGGCAGGTCGACCGCGAGCGGGAGGCGCTGGCCGCGGAGCTGCGGCGGCTGGAGCCGGAGGACGCGCGGAACCGCGCCGCGCTCGCCGATCTGCCCGCGCGCGTCGAGGAGCGCCGCGCCGAGCTGGACGAGGCCAGGATCGCCGCCGCCGGACGCTCCGGCGCCGCCGCCGCCGTCCGCGACGCCGGGCGCCGCCTCGTCGCGGCGCGGCGCCGCGACGAGGTGGAGCACCGGCTCGCCGAGGCGGAGGCCGCGTACCGGACGGCGGTCGACGCCGCCCAGGACGCCCGGCAGCGCGTCCTCGACCTCCGGCAGGCGCGGCTGGACGGCATGGCCGCCGTCCTCGCCGAGGAGCTGGCCGACGGCGAGCCCTGCCGGGTCTGCGGCTCCACCGAGCACCCGGACCCGGTCACCTCGCTCGCGCTGATCCCGACCGAGGAGCAGGTGGAGCGGGCGCAGGCCGAGGCCGACGAGGCCCAGGACGCCCGGGAGCGCGCCGCGACGGCGGCCGGGGAGCTGCGCACCGCGCGCGACGAGCTGCGGGAGATCGCCGGAGAGGCCGACCCCGACGCCCTCGCCGCCGAGCTCGCCGAGGCGGACGCGGCGCTGGCGGCAGCGGAGGCCCGCGCCGCGGAGGCCGAGCGGCTGGAGGCGGCGCTGCACCGGGACGAGCGGGAGCTCGACCGGGTCCGCTCCGCGCAGGAGGAGACCGGCCGCGCCCTCACCGAGAACCGCACCCACGACCGGGAGCTGGCCGCCGAGCGGGCCCGCCTGTCCGCCGAGCTCGACGAGGCGCGCGGCGGCGACCCGACGCTGGAGGCCCGCATCGCCAGGCTCGCCGGGGAGGCCGACCGGATCGCCGCGGCGGTCGAGGCGGCACGCGCGTACGCGCGCGCCGGCGAGGAGCTGGCCGCCGCCCGCGCCAAGGCCGCGCAGGAGGCCGAGGAGCAGGGGTTCCGGACGCCGGAGGAGGTCCTCGAAGCCGCGCTGCCGGACGAGGAGCAGGGCGTCCTGCGCGACCGGATCCGCAGGCTCGACGACGAGGAGGCGGAGGTCCGCGCCCTGCTCGGCGATCCGGAGCTGGTCGCGGCCGCCCCCGCGCCCGCGCCCCACAGATCGGAAGTGCACACTTCAGACCTCCCCTCCCAGGAAACGGTATCGCGTGTTCAGGGTGCGGGGGGGAAACTGG
>NZ_JBEZJP010000780.1:0-1588 GCF_040653175.1 Actinomadura sp. NPDC048032 | reverse complement strand
GTGGGGGAGGAGGAGCCAGGCGCCCAGGGCGGTCATCGCGGCTCCGGAGAGGCGGGTGATCGTGCGGGCGGCTGCATGCGGGTCACCGCGCCTTCGATGTGGGGGTCGAGGTCGGGCAGCTCGCTGGTCCAGTGGGCGATGTGCCGGTCGATCGAGTCCGTCGCCGTGTCCTTCACCGGCGGAATATTATCATTGCAAATATTATGGTTCCGTAGTAATTTCGGCGGCCCCGAGACCAGGAGGCCGCATGTCCCCATGGCCAGAAGACTTCGCCGGCAGGCTCGACGAGCACACCGTCGACAGCGAACTGCTTCGCGGCAACCCGCTGGGAGACCCGCACCGCAGGCCGCTGTGGGTCTACACGCCCCCCGGCTACGACGACGAGCCCGGGCGCCGCTACCCGGCCGTCTACATGCTGCTGGGCTTCACCGGAAGGCTGGAGGCCTGGAGCAGGGCGCCCACCGCCTACCGCAGGCCCGTGCCGGTCGCCGTCGACGAGCTGTTCGCGCGGGGCGCGGCGCCGCCCATGATCATGGTGTTCGTGGACGCCTGGACGGCCTACGGCGGAAGCCAGTACGTCGACTCGGCCGGGACGGGCCGGTACCACTCCTACCTGTGCGAGGAGATCGTCCCCTGGGTGGACGCCCGCTACCGGACGCTCGCCGCCCGCGACCACCGCGCCATCGCGGGGAAGTCGAGCGGGGGCCTGGGCGCCATGGTCACCTCGATGCTGAGGCCCGACCTGTTCGGCGCGTTCGCCACCCACTCCGGCGACGCCCTGTCGGAGGCCCAGTACATCCCCCACTTTTTGTGGGCCGCGCGGCATCTGCGCGCCTACGGCGGCGACATCTTCTCCTGGTGGGACGACTTCCGCTCCCGGGTCGCCTTCACCAAGGAGGAGGACATGCGGCTGCTGGAGATCCTCGGGGTGTCCGCCTGCTTCTCGCCCGGCGCCGACGGCACGCCGCTGCTGCCCTTCGACCCGGTCACCGGGGCGCTGCGGCCGCGGATCTGGGAGCGCTGGCTGGAGTGGGACCCGGTCCGGATGGCGCCCGCGCACGCCGAGGCGCTGCGCTCCATGCGGGCCATCTGGATCGACGCGGGGACCCGCGACGAATGGTTCCTGGACCTCGGCGCGCTGGCCTTCCGCGACGCCGTCGAGCAGACGGGCGTGCCGCAGGAGAACGTCTTCTTCGAGCTCTTCGACGGCGGCCACCATGCGGTCGAGTACCGCCAGCCCCAGGCCGTCGCCTGGCTCGCCCACCGCCTGGCCGCCGGCTGACGCGCCGCCGGTGGCCCGGCGGGCCCATGGAAAACTCCCTGCTCGCCCGTAATCTGACCGGGTTCGGCGTCCCTCCGCGAGGATCCCGCCGTTCCTATTCCGGATCGCGCGTGGGGCGGGTGCGGCCGGCAGTAAAGTGCCGTCCGTGACCAAGTCTCCCGCCCGGCACGCCCGCGGACGGCACGCCCGGCCGCCGTCCGAGTTCTCGGCCCGCCTGCACCGCCTGCTCGCGTCCCTTCGCGAGTCCCGCAGGCGCCGGCTGGGCGTCGCGGGGGCGGTGACCGCGACGGCCGCGGTGCTCGCGGC
>NZ_JBEZJP010000779.1:0-1603 GCF_040653175.1 Actinomadura sp. NPDC048032 | reverse complement strand
GGCAGGGGTATCCGGCCGACTACGTCGTCGTCCTCCTGTCGGGCTGGACGAAGGTCCGCGTCGACCGGGCGGGCGAGGAGCGGATCGTGGCGGTCCGCGGTCCGGGCGACCTGATCGGCGAGCGGGCGCTGTTCGAGGGCGAGGCCTGGACGGCGACGGTCATCGCGCTGGACACCGTGGAGGCGCTCGTCGTCGGCGCGGCGGACTTCCGGCGCGTCGTGGAGCGCCACGCGGGCGTGCAGTCGGTGCTGGAGAAGCAGGCGCACGACCGCACCGTCGAGGCGGCGGCCCGCACCTCCGGCACCGAACTCGCCGACACCGAGCGCCGGCTGGCCGCGCTGTTCACGACGCTGTCGCGGGCGCGGGACGGGGCGCTCCCCCTGACGGGGACCGAGCTGGCGGGCTGGACGTCGTCGACGCCCGCGGCGGTGGCGAGCGTGCTCAGCGAGTGGGACGGCGCGGGACTCGTCCACGCCGGGGACGGGACGATCGACGTCCTCGACCCGGTCCGGCTGGAGCGGCTCACGGCGGGCGGCGAGCCCCGCCCGCCGGCCGTGTCCGGCTCCCTCTTCCTCACGGGGCAGGACTGCACGGTCGTGTTCGCCGACGTGGTCGGGTTCGGCTCCCCGGACCGGACCGAGGCGGACCGGGCGGCCATCAGGCGGGTGCTGTTCGAGTCGCTGGAGGAGTCCTTCGCCGCGGCCGGGGTGCCCTGGGCGGCCTGCCACCGCGAGGACCGCGGCGACGGCGTGCTGCTCGTCGTCCCGCCCGGGGTCCCGGTGAACGCTCCGGCGGATCCGCTGGTGCGGGCGCTCGCCGAGCGCATCGACCGGCACAACGCGGGCGCGGCCGAGGGGCGGCGCCTCCAGGTGCGGGTCGCGGTCGACGCGGGCCCCGTGCACGCGGGGCCGGAGGGGGTCACCGGGGCGGCGCTCGCCCGCGCCGCCCGGCTGCTGGAGTCCGAGGTCCTGCGGCGGAGGCTCGCGGGCGTCGCGGCCGCCCTCGGGCTGATCGTCTCCGCGCCCGTCCACCGGGGGATCTCCGGGGCGGGGCCGGAGTTCGAGCCCGTCGAGGTGCGCGAGCCGGGCCCCGGCGGCGCCTGGCTGCGGCTCTTCCCGGCCGCCGGCCAGACGCGGCCCCGGCCCGAAGGCGCCGCCGGCTAGAGGCGCACGTACTCGTAGTCGAAGGGTCGGCCGTTGACGCCGTTGCGGGGCGGGGCGATCCAGGCGGCGATCCTGCCGCGCTCGTGGACGGGCCGCATCAGCGAGCGGACGTGGGTCCTGTCGACCTCCGTCGGAAGCCAGGCGTCCTTGCGCCGCTCCCACTCGGCGGCGTCGAGCAGTTCCCCGTCCGGCGCGGCCTCGACGCCGGCGAAGGCGCCGACCTTGCGGTTGAAGGCGATGCTCGGCAGGCGCAGGCGCTGCGGGAGGCCCGCCTCCGACAGGATGCGGTTCCAGCGGTTGACGCCGCTCTGGCAGTCGGCGATGTACGCGCGGCGCAGGTCGGTGTTGAGGCCGACGAGCGCGGCGGCCCGGTGCAGCCGCTCGGCGTTGACCTCCACGAGGAACACGCGGGCGGCGCCGCGGGCCCGCGCGACCCGCAC
>NZ_JBEZJP010000778.1:0-1624 GCF_040653175.1 Actinomadura sp. NPDC048032 | reverse complement strand
GACGACCTTGAGGAGGAAGCTGTGCATCTGACCCCGCACGAGCAGGAGCGCCTGATGATCCATGTGGCCGCCGACGTGGCCGACCACGGCTCCTGGGCGGGGATCCGCCTCGCGGACGCCGATCCGGACGCGCTGGCCGCCTGGCTGACCGACCCAGACGCCGCGCCCCACGGCGGCGAGAGCCGGTCCGCGCTCGCGGCGCGGGTGGCGGCGTGGCTCGGCGGCCGCCCGTCCGGCGTCGCCGTCTGCGACGCGGGCGTGATCCGGGCGGCCCTCGCCCACGCGCTCGGCGCCGGCGTCCTCGCGGCCGACCGGATCGACCTCGCGCCGCTGTCCACCACGAGGCTCACCGCCGCCGGGAGCGGCTGGCGGGTCGCCCATGTCAACCGGAAGGTCCAGGTGTGAACACCGCCTACCCGTTCAGCGCCGTCGTCGGGCTGGACGATCTGAAGCTGGCGCTGCTGCTCAACGCCGTCTCGCCGCGGGTCGGGGGCGTGCTGGTGCGCGGCGAGAAGGGCACCGCCAAGTCGACGATCGTCCGGGCCCTGGCCGCGCAGCTCCCCGCCGTGGACACGGTGCCGGGCTGCCGGTTCGCCTGCGACCCGGCGGCGCCCGACCCGTCCTGCCCGGACGGCCCCCACGAGCCGGGCGGCCCGTCCGAGCGGCGGCCGTCCGCGCTGGTGGAGCTGCCGGTGGGCGCCTCGGAGGACCGGCTCGCGGGGTCGCTGGACGTCGAGCGGGCCCTGACCGAGGGCGTCAAGGCCTTCGAGCCGGGGCTGCTCGCGGCGGCGCACCGCGGCGTCCTGTACGTGGACGAGGTGAACCTCCTGCACGACCATCTGGTCGACCTCCTGCTGGACGCCGCCGCGCTCGGCACCTGCTACGTGGAGCGCGAGTCGGTGTCGGTGCGGCACGCGGCCCGGTTCCTGCTGGTCGGGACGATGAACCCGGAGGAGGGCGAGCTGCGTCCCCAGCTCCTCGACCGCTTCGGGCTGACGGTCGAGGTGCGGGCGTCGCGGGATCCTAAGGAGCGGGCCGAGGTCGTGCGGCGGCGGCTGGCGTTCGAGGCGGACCCCGCCGCGTTCGCCGCGCGCTGGGCGGACGCCGAGGCGGAGCTGGCGGAGCGCATCTCGGCCGCGCGGGACAGGCTCGCCGGGGTCCGGCTGCCGGACGAGCGGCTGGAGCAGATCGCGGCCGTGTGCGCGGGCTTCGAGGTCGACGGCCTGCGCGCCGACCTGGTCACGGCCAACGCCGCGCTCGCGCACGCCGCCTGGCACGGGCGCGGCGCGGTGGCCGACGAGGACGTGCGCGCGGCGGCCCGCCTGTCGCTGCCGCACCGGCGCCGCCGCGACCCGTTCGACGCCCCCGGACTGGACGAGGCGCTGCTCGACGAGCTGCTCGACCGCACGTCCCCCGACGATCCTCCCCCGGACGGCGGAGGGGGCGGCCGGCCCCCGTCCCCGCCGCAGGACGGAGCGCCGCAGGACCCTGCCACGTCCCAGGACGCGAGCCCCGAGCGGAACGCGGGCTCGTCGCACGAGGCGGGTCCGTCGCAGGACGCGGCCCCCGAACAGAACACGGGTTCGGAGCAGAACACGGCCCCGTCAGAGGACGCGGGCCTGTC
>NZ_JBEZJP010000777.1:0-1625 GCF_040653175.1 Actinomadura sp. NPDC048032 | reverse complement strand
GCGGCCGCCCGCCCCGGCGCGCCGGGCATGCGGCCTGTCCCGTCCGGTCCCGCCGCGCCGCGTCGCACGGCCACCACCTACCAACCAGCACCAGGCTACAAGATCATCATTCGCCTGGACTGCTGCAGGCTAGCCGCCTATACAGAATCTGAGCCCTACGGTAGTTAGCTCTCGTGGAGGTGCGCTTAGGGGTATTGCCCACAAGTGCGCCGCTCTTATGCAGCCAGACTAGGACATACGTTCGACTAAGAGGACGTTCCTCCCTGCCTCCGCAGCTGCATCTAGCTGAGTGCTATCACCCACAGAGGTCTGAGAGGGCTCCTGTCGGACTCCAGCCTGCAGACAGCTACCTGATGTGCGATCCTAGTAGCCACCCCGTGTCAGGAATGGGAGCCGAGATGCCTCGCGAGATCCACCCCTTGGAGACGCTTACAAGAGATGACACACAGGCATGGGTTAAACAACGCGTGATCAACGTAATCAAGAGCTATCACCATGCAACGGACGTCATCGCGGAGCCGATTCAAAATGCAGTAGACGAGGTACTTTCGGCTGAGACCTTGCAAGGCGACGGCGAAGTAACAATTATCTTGGATACAGATGAGAACCGGATATCTGTTCGAGACAACGGTCGCGGCATTTCAAGTGAAGAGATCGAAAAGTGGCTTGCCCCAGATGTTGGAAGCAAGCGGGCCGATTTCCTCGCGGGTCTTGTAAGGGGGCATAAGGGGGTAGGGCTCACATTTTTGGCGTACGGGTTTAATTTCTTCGAGATTGAAAGTCGAACCTCGGCTGAACATTACGTTGTCCGCCTAGAACATGGGCGCTCCTGGGTTGAGGACCCGGATAATAATGTCCCTCCTGTCGGGCACCTTACTGAAGTTAAGAACGGCGGACGCCTGGTAGGCACCGGAACGATCGTCACGGTGGGGTTGAGTCCCCAGACCGAACCGCGCAGTCTTCGACGCGCGTTCCCCAGCCTTGATTATTCTATTACCGCGATACGAAATCAGACTGCCGCCGGCCTCGTGGAGCCACCTGAAGTCACCAAAAGAAGAATCCTTCGGGTCGCCCTCGAATATAAGGCGCTGGCTAAGACCCAAACCGTAGAGATCTCACCTTCATATCGCTATCCTCACATGGATCTCACCCAAGGGATAAGAGTTCTCGACCTCGGACAATGGCTGAAAAATAATAGAAACTCCGAGCCTCAGGCGAAGGATAAAGGTGCCTACCATGCCTGCTACTGGACATTTTCGCCAGAGGGCATAAAAGAATTGATCGGCTCACGGGTCGGGGAACAACTCGCCGCCCCCGAGGAAGTAGATCAATTTATCGAAAATCACCAGATCCATGTATACGTCCTGTTCTCGTATAGTGCTATGTACAGAGATCAGCTCGGGACGAATTGGAATATTCCAAAAAACCGCAAATTGCTTCACTATCCGAGACTTCGCGTAGCCACCGATGGAATGATCTCGTCATGGACACGAGATATTACACTTACCCATCGCGGTTTCAATGTAGACCGGACATGGCTTATTTACAGTCTGCGAGGCATCGAGCCGGACCACGGTCGACAGGACCTTCTGGGCGGGGACGGTCGCGTCCCATGGCTCGTTCGG
>NZ_JBEZJP010000776.1:0-1637 GCF_040653175.1 Actinomadura sp. NPDC048032 | reverse complement strand
CGCCGGCACGCCGCCACCGCCGCCTGCGCGGTGACCGCCGCGCAGATCGTCCTCGCGCTCTGGGCCGTGAACTTCCCGGAAGCCCCGTACGCCTTTGCCGCCGAGCGGGACGACGCTCTGCGGCCGCCACACCTGCGCCCAGGCCAGCGGGGCGCCCCAGCGGCGGTCCCACCAGGAGGAATGCCAGATCTCGGCGAAGCGGGGCCGGTGCTCGGCGGGCAGCGGGCGGCGCCAGGCGCAGTCGCCGCTGAGCGGGTGGTTGATCGACATGAGCCCGCCGCGGGCGGCGGCGGAGGCGGCCCAGTCGGCGCTCGGCGCGCGGAAGTCGATCCAGCCGGTGTCGCCGAAGACGTTCGCGTGGCCGAGGTCGGTGGTGACCTCCTGGCCGGGCAGCAGCAGGATCCCGGCGTGCGCGCCGGCGGCGGGCAGCTCGGGGTGGTGGCTGACGGTGTTGTGGTCGGTCACCGCGAGGTAGTCCAGGCCGCGGGAGGCCGCGAGGCACGCCAGCTCGTGGACGGTGAGCGTGCCGTCGCTGTGGACGGTGTGGGAGTGCAGGTCACCGGCGAGCCAGCGCATCCCTTCCGGGGCGGGGAGTTCCGGGCGGGGCGGACGCGGCGGACGTGGAGGCGGAGATTCGTCCGGCCGCCTTGGGCTCCGCCCAGAGGTGGTGACGGTGACCTCGTACGGGACGCCGTCCGGTGGGATCCGGTGCAGCCCGAGCCAGACGTGCCAGAGGCCCGGCTCCGGCTCGCCGGGGAGGTACCCGGGCGTCGCCCAGTCGGCGCCTATCGTGAACCGGCGGCGCGCCCCGCCGGACCAGCCGCGGAATCCGCCCGGCCCATGGCAGCCCAGGTCGATCACGCCGCCGTCGAAGGAGAGCTCCACCGTGACGGACGCCGCGCCTCGCGGGACCTCGAAGGGGAGTTCGCGCAGCCCCTGCTCCAGACGGTCTTCAAGAGTCCACCGTCCGCTGTGCACGGTCATCCGCTCCTCCCTCCTCGGTCAGGGGCGCCGCCGGCCGTCCGGCCCGGTCGCCGCCGCCCGTCACCAGCTCGCCGTCGCGGTAGAGCAGGACGCGCCCCGGACGCGGCGACGCCCACCCTTCGGCGGAGAGCCGGGGTTCGCGGCCCTCCCCCACGACGACTCGCACCGTCTCGCCGCCGACGTCCAGGGTCACGAGGGAGGACGCGCCGAGGTTCTCCACGACGGACACCCTCCCGCCGAACGCCCCGTCCACCGGTTCGGCGCTGAACTCCATGTACTCGGGACGTACCCCGCAGACGACCTCCTGCCCGTCCGGCACGAGACCGCGCGCCTCCTCCGGGACGGGGATCTCGGTCCCGCCGACCGCGACGCCCCCACCGCGGACGGTGCCGGGCAGCAGGTTCATCGGCGTCGAGCCGATGAACGAGGCCGTGAACAGGTTCGCCGGGCGCCGGAACACCTCCGCGGGCGTGCCGATCTGCCGGATCCGCCCCGCCTCCATGACGGCGATCCGGTCGGCGAGCGCCAGGGCCTCCGCCTGGTCGTGGGTGACGAACACCGACGTGAACGCGAGGCGCTGCTGGAACCTCTTCAGGAACGTGCGTGCCTCCAGGCGGAGCCGCGCGTCCAGGTTGGACAGCGGCTCGTCCAGC
>NZ_JBEZJP010000775.1:0-1647 GCF_040653175.1 Actinomadura sp. NPDC048032 | reverse complement strand
GCGCGCGTGAACCGGCGAGCCCGACGTCCTCCGCGATCTCCGGCCACGCGGCTATCTGCCGAGGGGCGCGGCGTGCGGAAGAGGGTCTCCTGGGTGAGGCTGGCGACGAGCACGCCGTCCCGGGTGTGGATCGTTCCGGTGTACCAGCCGCGCCCGGCGGCGACCGTCTGCGGGACGAGGTCCATCAGCACCCAGTCGTCCATCCGGACCGGCCGGTGGAACCAGACGGCGTGGTCCAGGCTGGACCCCGACCGGGCCGCGCCGTCGTGCAGCGCGATCAGCCCGCTGGAGATGTCGGACAGGTACGTCAGCACGCAGGCGTGGAGCAGGTCGTCGTCCGGGAGCGGCGCGGTGCAGCGCGACCACAGCCGCGTCGGGAAGTCGGCCGCCTCGTAGGGCTGCGGCGGCACGCGGCTCTCCATGGAGAACAGCCGCGGGACCGGGGAGGCCGGGAGGCCGTCCGGCCCGGGGACCCGCGGCGCCGGGTGCACCTGCCGGTCCTCGTCGTCGGCGGGCCGCTGGAACGACACCGACATGTTGAAGATGACCTCGCCGCCCTGGAGCGCCACCACGCGGCGCGCCGAGAACGAGCGGCCGTCGCGGTCCCGGTCCACCCGGAAGATCGTCGGCCGCGCCGCGTCGCCGCCGCGCAGGAAGTACCCGTGCAGCGAGTGCGGCAGCCGCCCCTCGGGGACGGTGCCGCCCGCCGCGCGCAGCGCCTGCGCCGCGACCTGCCCGCCGTACAGGGGGTAGGGGTCGTCGAAGACGAGCGCTCCCCGGTAGAGGTCCCGGTCGAGCTCTTCCAGGTCCAGCAGCTCCAGGACGGAGTGGAGGGACTCCAGCCGCCCTTCGGGCTCTTCGGAGATCGAGGGTCGCACGCTCGCGACGTTATCCGACCCGGGCGCGGGCCGGCCTGTCGGGCTGGGCCGGTCAGTCCCCCGGCGTCCCGGCGGAGCGCGTGCCGGGCCGCCAGAAGGCGGCCAGCAGGAGGGCGGCGCCGATCCCGCCGGCGAGGGCGGTGACGGCCAGGCCCGTCCAGCCCGCCAGGTCCCCGTCGATTCCGAGGACGCGGTCCAGGGACGCCGCGCCGCCGCCGAGCGCGCCCACCGCGCACGCCACCATCATGATCATGACCACGTACTCGTAGCCCTGGCCGGGGCGGAAGATGAAGAAGCCGTTGCGCAGGTGCGCGGTGACGAACGCGACGGCCATCGTGCCCACCGCGCCCGCCGCCGCCAGCGGCGTGAGGAGCCCGAGCAGCAGCAGGACGCCCGCGCCCAGCTCGGTGCCGGTCGCCATCAGCGCGTGCAGGCGGCCCGGCCGCAGCCCCATCGACTCGAACCAGCCCGCCGTGCCCTCGATCCTCCCGCCGCCGAACGCGTGGTTCCACCCGTGCGCGATCAGCGTGCCGCCGACGGACACCCGCAGGACCAGGGAGGCGATGTCGATCCCCGCCGCGTCAACAGCCATGCCCGGCCCTCTCCTCGTGTGCTGGGAACGCCCAGCAACGTACCGGACCGGGAGGGCGGCCAGCGCTTCGCATGCGCGGCTTCCGACCGCAGTGCGGCGCGCTGGTGATCCCGGCCGCCTCCGCGGTGTGCGGCACCGCGCCCGCGGCGCGCACGGTCTGGGCGGCCTGAGCGTCGG
>NZ_JBEZJP010000774.1:0-1672 GCF_040653175.1 Actinomadura sp. NPDC048032 | reverse complement strand
AACTCGCCGTCGTAGTCGTCCTCGACGATCGTGCCGCCGGCCTCGCGGGCCCAGGCGGCGAAGGCGCGGCGGCGGTCCGGGGGGAGGGTCGCGCCGGTCGGGTACTGGTGCGCCGGGGTCAGCACGGCCGCGCCCGCCGGGCCGAGCGGGCCCGGGAGCGCGCCCCGCTCGTCCACGGGCAGCGGGACGACGGCGAGCCCGGCGCGCCGGACGATCGCGCGGTGGAACGGATGCCCCGGCTCCTCCATCGCCATCGAGTGCGTTCCGAGGTCCCGCAGGACGGAGGCGAGGAGGCCGAGGGACTGGGCGTACCCGGACGTCACCACGATCCGGGAGGGGTCGGCGTGCACGCCCCTGGCCCGGCCGAGGTATCCGGCCAGCGCCTCGCGCAGCTCGCGGCGTCCGCGCGGGTCGCCGAGCGCGTGCACGTCGGGCGGGGCGGACGCCAGGACGCGGCGCGTCGAGCGCAGCCACGCCGTGGAGGGGAACGTGCTCAGGTCGGGCCGCCCGGGCAGCAGGTCGTGCGCCGGCGCCTCGGCGGGCGCCGGCTCCGCGGGCGCCGGCGCCGGCGCGGGCCCGGCCGCGACCCGCGTCCGCCCGCCGGGGACGGCCGTGAGGTAGCCCTCGGCCGTCAGCTGGTCGTAGGCGGCGCTGACCGTCCCGCGCGCCAGGCCCAGCTCGGCGGCCAGCGCGCGGGTCGAGGGGACGACGTCGCCGGGGGCCAGGCGCCGGGACCTGACGGCCTCCCGGAGGGCGCGTTCGAGTCCGGCGCGGCGACCGCCCGAGGGGTCGACGTCCAGATGCAGGTCGACCGAACCGGTCCATTCTCCGCGCATGGAACTGGATCTTAATCCTGGTCCGGTCGGGTTCTAGATTCGCACCATGATCGTTCTCGCGCAGCTCAGCGACACCCATCTGGACGGCGGCGACGGCCGGGCCGAACGCGCGGCCCGCGTCATGGACCACCTGAACGGCGTGCCGGTCGACGCCGTCCTCGTCACCGGGGACATCGCCGACCACGGCGAGCCCACCGAGTACGAGCAGGCCCGCAAGGTCCTCGCGTCGGGGCATCCGGTGCTGACCTGCCCCGGAAACCACGACAGGCGCGGCCCGTACCGGGAGTTCCTGCTGGACGAGCCGCCGGGCGACGGCCCGGTCAACCGCGTCCACGAGATCGGCGGGGCCACCTTCCTGATGTGCGACTCGACCGTCCCCGGCGAGGCCCACGGGCGCCTCGACGACGAGACGATCGGGTGGCTCGACCGGCGGCTCGCCGAGGCGCCGGACGCGCCCGCGTTCGTCTGCTTCCACCACCCGCCCGTGAGGCTCCAGATCCCGTACGTCGACGGGATCCGGCAGTTCGGCGAGCGGCGCCTGGCCGAGGTGGTCCTGCGGCACCCGCAGGTCGTGGCGATGCTGTGCGGGCATGCCCACACGGCCGCGGCCACGACCTTCGCGGGGCGGCCCCTCCTCGTCGCCCCCGGCGTCGTGTCCACCCTCCGGCTGCCGTGGCAGCAGGGCGACATCGCCGACCTGACCGCTCCCCCGGGCGTCGCCTTCCACGTCCTGGACGACGACGGCCGGCTGAGCACGCACTACCGCACCTTCTAGGGTGCGGCCGGCTCGCATCCCCGCGAGGGCCTGACCGTGCCGCGCAGCCGCGCGGTGACGC
>NZ_JBEZJP010000773.1:0-1691 GCF_040653175.1 Actinomadura sp. NPDC048032 | reverse complement strand
GAACTCCGAGAGCCCGTCACCGCCGAGGACCACACGGACCATGTGCGGTGTGACGAGCGGCGCCGGCTCGCCGCCGAGTCCGGCCTGCACGTCGCGCGGATCGAGCACCTGCTGCACCGGTACGGGTCGTGCGCCCGGGAGGTGCTGGCCATGGTCGCCGGCGACCCGGCGCTCGGCGCCCCCATCCCCGGGGCCGGCGACTACCTGTGCGCCGAGGCCGTCTACGCGGTGACGCACGAGGGCGCGCTGCACCTGGAGGACGTCCTGGCGCGGCGGCTCCGCGTCTCGATCGAGGAGTGGGACGGCGGCGCGGCCGCGGCGTCCCGCGTCGCCGAGCTCGTCGCGCCCTGGCTCGGCTGGGACGACGAGCGCGTCAGCGGCGAGGTCAAGCGGTACGTGCAGCAGATCGCGGCGGAGCGCCGCGGCGGCCCGGCCCTGCGGGAGGCGCCCGTCACCGCCGCCTGACGGAGATCGGCGCCGGTCGGCGGAGAGCGGCGCGGCTCACGCGAAGGTGGCGGTCATCGCCGTGGCGTCGCCCGGGGCGTGGATCGAGAGGGTCCCGTCCGGGGACCCGGCCGCCACGAACGGCTGCCCCGCGTGGACGGGCCTGCGGGCGCGGAACGACAGTTCGCGCACCTTCAGGCCCGCCCGGCGCGGCAGCTCCAGGCAGAGGATCGCGAGCAGCGGGCCGTGGACGACGAGCCCGGCGTGCCCCTCCACCCCGGTCGCGTACGCCTCGTCGTAGTGGATGCGATGGGCGTTGTAGGTGAGGGCGCTGAACCGGAACAGCATCACCGGGCCGGCGGTCGTCCTCAGCGTCCACGGCGCGTCCACGGCCGGCGCCTCGAACCGCGGCGGCTCCGGACGGGACGCCGCGCCGCCGCTGCGGTAGACGAGGTCCTGCTCCTCGACCGCGATCTCGGCGCCGTCCCGCAGGAACCTGTGCCGGACGGTCACGAACAGCATCTCCCCGCTGCGGCCCCGCTTCACCGCGGTGGACGCGAGCTCCGTCCGGCGCGTGACGGCGTCCCCGGCGCGCAGGGGATCGTGGATCCGGAACCGCCCGCCGGCGAACATGCGGCGCCGCTCAGGGATCGGCGGAAGGAACCGGCCCTCGCGAGGATGCCCGTCCGGTCCCAGGTCCCGCTGCGCGGGCCGTTCCAGGAAGTGCAGCCAGTGCCAGAGGGGCGGCAGCTCCTCCCCCGGCGGCTCGACGTCGAGCAGTCCGGCCAGCGCCTCCGACGGCCCTGCGCCGACGACCTCGGTCGTCTCCTCCGGTTCCGGGGCCCACCCCGCGATGTCGATCACGAGCCCATCGTCGCAGGCGCTACGCGAACGCGTTCACCCCGGTCAGCTCCGCCGACAGCTCCCACAGCCGCTCGGCCTGCGCCGGGTCGGTCGCGTAGGAGCGCACACCGCTGGAGGGAGCGCCGACGCGGCCGCGGCGCGCGGGGTCGCCGTCCGGGGCCAGCTCGGCGACGTCGCAGTCCTCGCAGTACACGCCGCCCATGCCGGCCAGCCGCGGGGACGTGGCCGCCCACACCGCCGTCGCCGCGCCCTGCTCCGGCGTCTTGAACCCCTGGGCGATCTCGTTCCCGTCCTCGTCGACCCAGCCGTTCGCCACCTTCTCCTCCAGGGGGATGTGGCGCTGGAGGGGCGTCAGGATGCTCCCCGGATGGAGCGAGAAGGCC
>NZ_JBEZJP010000772.1:0-1694 GCF_040653175.1 Actinomadura sp. NPDC048032 | reverse complement strand
GGCGCGGCGGTCCGGGTGGCGGCGGCGGTGGCCGCGGTCCGGGCGGCGGCGGTCGTCCCGGTGGCGGCGGCGGTCGCGGTCCCGGTGGCGGCGGTCGTCCCGGTGGCGGCGGCGGCTTCGGCGCGCCCCGCGCGGGTGCCGGCGGTCGTCCTGGTGGCGGCGGCTTCGGCCCCCGTCCCGGTGGCGGCGGTCGCGGTCGCGGCGGCACGCAGGGCGCCTTCGGGCGGCCCGGCGGGCGCCCGGCGCGCGGACGCAAGTCGAAGCGGGCGCGTCGTCAAGAGTTCGAGAACATGCAGGCGCCCGCCGTCGGCGGCGTCTCGGCTCCGCGCGGCAACGGCAAGACGATCCGGCTGCCGCAGGGCGCGTCCCTGACCGACTTCGCCGAGAAGATCGGCGCCAACCCGGCGTCGCTCGTCGCGATCATGATGCACCTCGGCAAGATGGTCACGGCGACCCAGTCGGTCGACCCCAACGACCTGATGGAGCTCGGGCTCGAGCTGGACTTCGACGTCCAGGTCGTCAGCCCCGAGGACGAGGACCGCGCGCTGCTCGAGTCCTTCGACATCGAGTACGGCGAGGACGAGGGCGGCGAGGAGAACCTCCAGTCGCGTCCGCCGGTCGTCACCGTCATGGGTCACGTCGACCACGGTAAGACCAAGCTGCTGGACGCCGTCCGGCACGCCAACGTGCAGGCGGGCGAGGCCGGCGGCATCACCCAGCACATCGGCGCCTACCAGGTCGAGACCGTCGTCGACGGCGAGGACCGCAAGATCACCTTCATCGACACCCCGGGTCACGAGGCGTTCACCGCCATGCGTGCCCGCGGTGCCGACACCACCGACCTGGTGGTGCTGGTGGTCGCGGCCGACGACGGCGTCAAGCCGCAGACCACCGAGGCGATCGACCACGCCACCGCGGCGGGGGTCCCGATCGTCGTCGCGGTCAACAAGATCGACGTCGAGGGCGCGGACCCGAACCGGGTCCGGGCGCAGCTCACCGAGTACGGCCTGGTCGCCGAGGAGTTCGGCGGCGACACGCAGTTCATCGACGTGTCCGCCAAGCAGGGGACCAACATCGACGGGCTGCTGGAGGCGATCGTCCTGACCGCCGACGCCACGCTCGACCTGAAGGCCAACCCCGACATGCCCGCCCAGGGCTCGGCCATCGAGGCCCACCTGGACAAGGGCCGGGGCGCCGTGGCGACCGTGCTGGTCCAGCGCGGCACGCTGCGGGTCGGCGACTCGATCGTCTGCGGCGTGGCCAACGGCCGCGTCCGGGCGATGCTCGACGAGAACGGCAACAGCGTCGAGGAGGCGGGCCCGTCCCGTCCGGTGATGGTGCTCGGCCTCGCGGCCGTGCCCGGCGCGGGCGACAACTTCCTGGTCGTCGAGGACGACCGCGTCGCCCGGCAGATCGCCGACAAGCGGGTCGCGCGCAAGCGCAACGCCGAACTGCTCAAGAGCCGCAAGAGCAGCTCGCTGGAAGAGCTGTTCAAGGACCTGGAGCGGGGCGAGCGGCAGGAACTGCTGCTCATCCTCAAGGGCGACGTGTCCGGTTCCGTCGAGGCGCTGGAGGACTCCCTCCTCAAGATCGACGTGGGCGACGAGGTCAACCTGCGGATCATCCGCCGCGGCGTCGGCGAGGCGTTCACTGACCACCTCAAGCAGGAGGCCGAGACCGCCCGGCACTTCCAC
>NZ_JBEZJP010000771.1:0-1707 GCF_040653175.1 Actinomadura sp. NPDC048032 | reverse complement strand
GGCGTCCCTGCAGGCCGCGACGGGCGGACGGGTCGTGTACAACATCATTTCCCGGCGATCGTGACGTCCTGGATCTCTACCTTCTTCTTGGGCTTGCCGTCGCCCTTCGGGTCCGAGCCCGCGTCGGCGATCTTCTTCAGCACGTCCAGCCCCTTGGTGATCTTCCCGAACACCGTGTAGTCCGGCGGGAGCTGCGAGTCCTTGTAGACCATGAAGAACTGGCTGCCGTTGGAGTCCGGCAGGCTGCTGTGCGCCATGGCGAGCGTGCCCTCGGTGTACGTGGCGCCGCTCGTGTTCTCGTTCGCGAACTGGTAGCCCGGCCCGCCGGTGCCCTTCGCGGTGGGGTCGCCGCATTGCAGGACGTTGAGCCCGCCGCTCGTCAGCCGGTGGCACGTCGTCTTGTCGAAGAAGTTCTTCTGCGCCAGGTACGCGAAGGAGTTGACCGTGCACGGAGCCTTGCCACCGTACAGCTGCACCTCCACGTCGCCCTGGTTGGTCTTCATCGTCGTCTGGACGACGTCCGTGTAGGCGGGCTTGCCCGGAGGGGTGCCGACGCCCTTGGGGGCGCCGTCCTGCTGGGCCGCCTTGTAGGTGCACCGGGGCCCGGCGGCGGTGGACTCGTCGTCCTTGGTGAGCACCATGAACGCGGCGCCGCCGACGACGATGACCGCCACCACCGCCGCGGCGGTGATGATCTTGAGTCGGCGCGCCCGCGCCGCCTCCTGCGCCTGCCGCTGCCGCTGCCGCTCGTAGCGCTGCCGCGCGAGCTGCTTCTTGCGGTCCTTCGCCGCCACGTGCCTCGCCTTCCGGTGTGATCAGGTGAACGTGCAGCGCATAGTAGCGGTACCGGGGAGTAAAAGCGCCTCCGCGTTCAGGGAGCGCCTCCCGCCCGGCGGCGCCCCGCCCGGCCGCGCCCCGCGACACGTCGGCCGCGCCAACTCGTTCGCGGTGGCCGTGGCCGCGCCGGTACCCTCGAACACGCCCACCCGAGATGGTTCTAAGGAAGGACGACCGTGCTCGTCGCCGGGTTCCCCGCTGGATCGTTCGCCGCGAACTGCTACGTCGTGGCGCCCGCCGCCGGTGAGGAGTGCGTGATCATCGATCCCGGCCAGGACGCCGAGGGCGGGATCGAGGAGATCCTGCGCGAGCACCGGCTGAAGCCGGTCGCGGTGCTGCTGACGCACGGCCATCTCGACCACGTCTGGTCGGTGGCGCCGGTCTGCGGCGCCAAGGACGTCCCGGCCTACGTCCACCCGGACGACCGCGACCTGCTGACCGATCCGGCCAAGGGCCTGCCCCTGGGCGCCGGGCAGCAGCTGTTCGGCGGTCTGGAGCTGTCCGAGCCCGACGACGTGCGGGAGCTGGCCGACGGGGCCGTTCTGGAGCTGGCCGGGCTGAACTTCACCGTCGACCACGCGCCGGGCCATACGCCCGGGTCGGTGACGTTCCGGACGCCGAAGGCGCAGCAGATCCCGGACGTGATGTTCACCGGCGACCTGCTGTTCGCCGGCTCCATCGGGCGCACCGACCTGCCGGGCGGATCGTACGAGCAGATCCTCGCAAGCCTGTCCCGGGTGTGCCTCACGATGCCCGACGAGACGGCCGTCCTGCCCGGCCACGGCGAGCAGACCACAATCGGCCGCGAGCGCGCGACCAACCCGTTCCTGACAGAGGTTTCGCCAGGGGGTCCAGGGGGGTCGTCCCCCC
>NZ_JBEZJP010000770.1:0-1731 GCF_040653175.1 Actinomadura sp. NPDC048032 | reverse complement strand
GCCGGGGCCGCCGGCTGGTGAGCGTCAACCCAAGGTTGACGATCGAGGATCGTCAACCTATGGTTGACGCATGACCGAATCCCAGCGGCCTCCCGTCCAGGTCCGCCTCGACGACCTGATCAACGGCATCAAGAAGGTCCACACCGACGCCCTCGAACAGCTGACCAGCGCGGTCCTCGCCGCCGAGCACCTCGGCGAGGTCGCCGACCACCTCATCGGCCACTTCGTCGACCAGGCCCGCCGCTCCGGCGCGTCCTGGACGGAGATCGGCAAGAGCATGGGCGTCAGCAAGCAGGCGGCGCAGAAGCGCTTCGTCCCGAAGGGGGAGCAGCCCGACCTCGACCCCTCGCAGGGCTTCTCCCGCTACACCGAGCGCGCCCGCAAGGTCGTCGTGGCCTCGATGAGCGAGGCCCGCGCCGCCGGCAACGCCGAGATCACCCCGGCCCACCTCGTCCTCGCCCTGCTCACCGAGCCCGAGGCGCTCGCGGCCAAGGCGATCCTCGCCCAGGACGTCCTGCTGGACACCCTCCGGCAGGCCGCCACGGCGGCGCTCCCGCCGGAGGCGGAGGGCGAGCTCCCCGAGCTCATCCCCTTCGGCCAGGACGCCAAGAAGGCCCTCGAACTGACGTTCCGCGAGGCTCTGCGCCTCGGCCACAACTACGTCGGCACCGAGCACATCCTGCTCGCCCTGCTGGAGTTCGAGGACGGCACGGGCGCCCTCTCCGACGCGGGCGTCGACAAGGCGGCCGCCGAGGCGAACATCACCGCCGCCCTGGAGGCCATCGCCGCCAAGAGGGACGCGCCGTGAAGCGATGAGTTCCGGCTCCGCGCACGGTCCACCCCACCATGGAGAAGCTCATCAAGGCCAACGGGGCGGAACTGTGCGCGGAGACGTTCGGTGACCCGTCCGACAGCCCGATCCTGCTGATCGGCAACACGATGCTCACGTGGCCGGACGACCTGTGCGAGCGCCTCGCCGCCTCGCGCAGGTTCGCCGTCCGCTACGACCTGCGCGACACGGGCCGGTCCGAGACCGCCGACCCCGAGGCGCCCCGCTACACCCTGCGCGACCTCGTCGCCGACGCCGCCGGCGTCCTCGACGCCTTCGGCCTGCCGTCCGCGCACGTCGCCGGGTTCGGCGCCGGCGGCTGGATCGCCCAGCTCCTCGCCCTCGACCACCCGTCCCGCGTCGCCACCCTGACCCTCGTCGCCACCCGGCCCACCGCCCCGGGGCCGGCCGACCCCGACCTGCCCGACCACGCCCCGGAGCTGATGGCCCGCTTCATGCAGCGCCCGCAGGTCGACTGGACGGACCGGGAGTCGGTGGTCGCCTTCCAGGTCGAGAACGCCCGCCACACGGCGGGCACGTCCTTCGACGAGGCCGAGGCCCGCGCGAACATCGAGCGGATCTTCGACCGCACGGTGACCGGGGCCGACCCCGGCAAGGCGCACCGGGCGAACCAGATGGGGACCGTCTTCGCGGCCCTGGACACCGGCGACCGCTGGCGCGAGCGCCTTCCCGAGATCAGCGCCCCGACCCTCGTCGTCCACGGGGAGGACGACCCCTTCTTCCCGCTGGGCAACGGCCGGGCGCTGGCCGCCGAGATCCCGTCCGCCGAGCTCCTCGTCCTGCCGGGCACGGGCAACGAGCTTCCGCGCCGCACCTGGGACGCGGTCGTCCCGGCGCTCCTGCGGCACACCTCCGCCTGACGGGCGCCGGGGCCGGCGCGG
>NZ_JBEZJP010000769.1:0-1754 GCF_040653175.1 Actinomadura sp. NPDC048032 | reverse complement strand
ACCGCCAAGTCCGAGGACGGCGTCGCCTCGACGTGGAGCGGCGCCGAGGCGGCCGATCTCGGCGAGATCGATCCGCTTCCCCTGTACGCGGAGCTGGGCGAGCGGCTCGGCTGGGGGCGCAGGCGCGTCGCGCTCCCCGCCGGGCGGTACGAGGTCCTGCTGTCCCCGTCGTGCGTCGCCGACCTCATGCTGCGGCTGTACCGCGCGGCCGGGGCGAAGGACGCCGCCGGCGCGCGCACCGTGTTCCGCGGCCCGGACGGCGGGACGCGGATCGGCGAGCGCCTGACCGGCGCACCGCTCACGCTGCGGAGCGACCCGCGGGAGCCGGGCCTGCGGTGCGCGCCGTTCGTCGCCGCCCGGGGCTCCGCGGACGTCGCGCAGGTGTTCGCGGACACCGTCTCGGTGTTCGACAACGGGCTGCCGCTCCGGCCGACCGAGTGGATCCGCGACGGCGTCCTCGCCGGCCTGGTCCAGACCCGCCACTCCGCCGAGCTCACCGGGCTGCCGGTCACGCCGCAGGTCGGCAACCTGGTGCTGGAGGGCGCGGGGGAGGGCCGGCCGCTCGCCGATCTCGTCGCCACCACCAGGCGCGGGCTCCTGGTCACCTCGCTGTGGTACGTCCGCGACGTCGACCCGCGGACGCTGCTGCTCACCGGGCTCACCCGCGACGGCGTCTACCTGGTGGAGAACGGCGAAGTGGTGGGGGAGGCGAACAACTTCCGCTTCAACGAGAGCCCGGTGGACCTGCTGGGCCGGGTGACGGAGATCGGCCGCACCGAACGCGCCCTGCCCAGGGAGCGGGACGACTCCACGCCCCGGACGGCCATGCCCGCGCTCCGGGTGGACGGCTACACGATGTCGGCGGTCAGCGAGGCGACCTGAGCATCGGCCCCGGCGCCTTCCGGAGACCGGCCTTCAGCGGTTCCCACCAGGCCCGGTTCGCGCGGTACCACTCGACGGTCGCCTCCAGCCCGTCCTCGAAGCGCACCCGCGGAACGAAACCGAGCCGCTCCTCGATCTTGGTGGTGTCGAGCGCGTACCTGCGGTCGTGGCCCTGCCGGTCGGGAACGTGGTCGACCATCTCCCACGAGGCGCCGCACGCCTCCAGCAGCAGGGACGTCAGGTCCTCGTTGGACAGCTCCTTGCCGCCGCCGACGTGGTACACCTCGCCCGGGCGGCCGAACCGCAGCACCAGGTCGAGCGCGCGGCAGTGGTCCGACACGTGCAGCCAGCCGCGCCGGTGGCGGCCGTCGCCGTAGAGCGGGACCCGCCGGCCGTCCAGCAGGTTGGTCACGAACAGCGGGATCACCTTCTCCGGGAACTGGTAGTGCCCGTAGTTGTTGGTGCACCGCGTGACCACGACCTCGAGGCCGCGGGTCCGGTGCCAGGCCAGCGCCAGCAGGTCCGACCCGGCCTTGGCCGACGCGTAGGGCCCGTTCGGCAGCAGCGGGGCGTCCTCCGTCCACGACCCCTGGGCGATCGAGCCGTAGACCTCGTCGGTGGAGACGTGCACGAACCGGCCGACGCCGTGCCGCTGGGCCGCCTCCAGCATGTTCTGCGTGCCGAGCACGTTGGTCCGCACGAAGGGCGTGGCGGTGTCGATCGAGCGGTCCACGTGCGATTCGGCGGCGAGATGGACGATCGCGTCCTGCCCGGCCACGGCCGCGTCGACCGCGTCCGGGTCGCAGGTGTCGCCGTGCACGAACCGGTAGCGCGGATGCCCGGCGACCGGGGCCAGGTTCTGCGGGTTCCCC
>NZ_JBEZJP010000768.1:0-1764 GCF_040653175.1 Actinomadura sp. NPDC048032 | reverse complement strand
GTGGCTGCTCTCGGCCACCGTGTACGGCTCGTCCAACTACCTGCTGCCGCGCCCGCTCGCGGTGTACACCGCGGCCGTCGAGAACGCCGGGACGCTGTGGTCCGGGCTGCGGATCACCCTCGTCGAGGCGGCCGCCGGGTTCCTGCTCGCGATCGTCGTCGGGATGCTCGGCGCGGTCGTGATGAGCCTGGCCAAGCCGCTCGAGCGCAGCTTCTACCCGTACGCGGTGCTGCTGCAGACCGTCCCGATCGTCGCGGTGGCGCCGGTGATCGTGCTGTGGTTCGGCTACAACCAGACCTCGGTGATCGTGATCTCCTTCATGATCTCGGTGTTCCCGATCCTCAGCAACACGCTGCTCGGGCTGCTGTCATCCGACCGCAACCACCTCGACCTGTTCCGCATGCACCGGGCGACCCGCCGTGTGCAGTTCCTCAAGCTGCGGCTGCCGGGCGCGCTGCCCAACATCTTCGCCGGGCTGCGCGTCTCGGCGGGGCTGTCGGTGATCGGCGCGATCGTCGGCGAGTTCATCATCGGCTCCGGCGGCGAGGAGGGGGGCCTCGGCGTCAAGGTCATCTTCGCCCAGTCCCGGCTGGCCACCGCGCTGCTGTTCGCCGAGGTGCTGGCGGCGACCCTGCTGGGGTTCGCCTTCTTCCTCACCGTGTCCGTCCTCGGCAACCGGCTGCTGCGCTCCTGGCACGAGTCCGTCATGCGCAACGACAACTGAAAGGCGATCGATCATGAAGAAGACGAGCATCAGGAGCACGGGCCTCAGGGCCGCCGCGGCGGTGGCGCTGTTCGCCGCCTCCGCCGGCTGCGCCGGGCAGGCCGCGGGCGGCTCGACGGAGAAGAACACCGTCATCCTGACCAACTGGTTCGCCCAGGCGGAGCAGGGCGGCTACTGGCAGGCGATGGCCGAGCAGCCCGCCAAGGGCGACGGCGTCACCCTCAACGTCAAGCAGGGCGGGCCCGGCATCCAGACCATCCCGCAGGTCGCCGCCGGCCAGGCCGCCTTCGGCGTGGCCAACGCCGACGAGGTGCTGGTCGCTCGCAAGAACGGGCTGCCGATCGTGGCCGTCGCCGCGGGATTCGACACCAACCTGCAGTGCATGATGTTCCACAAGGCGGCGGGCATCAAGACCTTCAAGGACCTGAACGGCCACACGGTCGCCCGCGTCCCGAGCCCCTACTGGGACTTCCTCAAGCACAACTTCGGCCTGAACCGGGTGAAGGAGATCAACCTCAACGGGTCGCTGGCCGACTACAAGCGGCAGCCGGGCTTCGTCCAGCAGTGCTTCGTCACCTCCGAGCCCTACACGGCGCAGAAGGAGGGCGTGAAGGACTTCGCGATGCTCAGCGTGGCCAAGGACGGCGGGTACAACCCCTACGGCAACCTGCTCTTCACCACCGAGCGGGTGATCAAGGAGAACCCCGACCTGGTGAAGAAGGTGGTCGCCGCCTCCGTCCAGGGCTGGAAGAACTTCAGCGTCGATCCCGGCAAGGCCAAGGCGGCCGTCCAGAAGGCCAACCCCGACACCGTCCCCGAGGCCTTCGACTTCGGAGCCGCGACGATCAAGGAGGGCGGGTACCTGGGCGCCGAGCCCGGCTCGATGACCGACGAGCGCTGGAAGACCCTGCGGGACCAGCTCGGCTCGTTCGGCGCCGTGCCGAAGGACTTCGACTACGGCAAGGCGTTCACCACGAAGTACCTGCCCAACGGCTGACGAACGGACAGGGGCCCGGCGATCCGCGTGTGGAAGGCCAGGG
>NZ_JBEZJP010000767.1:0-1770 GCF_040653175.1 Actinomadura sp. NPDC048032 | reverse complement strand
AGACGCGCCGCCCTTCTTCGTCATCCACGGGAGCCGCGACTCGCTCATCCCCGTGGTCGAGGCCCGCCGATTCGTCGAGCGGCTGCGGGAGGTCTGCCCGGCGAGGGGGGTCGTGCCGCCGCTGCCCTGGATCTCGGCGATCTGGTGGTCGGCGGGAGTGCCGCAGGTGGGCGGCTCCGCCGCGGCGGCCGCCTGGACGCCGGCGGCGAGGCCGGCGGTCAGGACCGTCGCGAGTGCTGCTGCTGTTCGGCGCATGGCGGGAGAGTAGGCGCGCCCCCTGGCCGACCAGCGAACCGTTAATGAAGACTCCACCAATTCGCAACGGACCCGGCTACCGCCCCGGGTTCTCCAGGAGGGTGATCAGGCGGGCGAGGCCGTCCTCGCCGTACCCCTCCTCGACCGCTCGGTCGAGCAGGTCCCGCACGGAGAGCAGGTACCCGGGGTCCACGCCCTGGTCGCGGCTCGTCTCGATCAGGCCGGGGAAGGCCACCTGGCTGGTCGCGACGCTGGAGACGGTGGTGGCGAAGTCGCCCGCCTCCACGGCGCGGGCCTGGTCGGGCAGCATGCCCAGCATCGCGGTCAGCCACGCGGTGGCCATCGGCTCGAAGTCCGTGGCCGCGACCTTCTCCGACCGGACGAGCGCGAAGGCGTGCTGGAAACCGGCGATCATGCCGTACATGGCGTCCAGCAGGGCCAGGTCGAACAGCGGCGCGAGCCCCGGGTCGGCGCCGAGGAACTGGGGCCGGCCGAGCACCGCGAGGGTCTCGCGGTGCTCCTCGAACGCCTCCTGGTCGCCGCTGTAGAGGATCAGCGCCTCCGGCCGCCCGATCATGGGCGGGACGGCCATGATGCCGCCGTCCACGTACCGGGCGCCGAGTCCGGCGGCGCGGTCGGCCAGGGCGCGCGCCTGCCGGGGCGTGCCGTTGGTGAGCTGGACGATCGTGCGCCCGGCCGCCGCGTCGCCGAGGATCTCCCCGGCGTTGGCGTACACCGACAGGCACACGATCACCAGGGGGCTCGCCGACACGGCCGCCGCGGCGCTCTCCGCCTCCACCGCGCCCCTGGCCACGAGCGGCTCGGCCTTGGCGCGCGAGCGGTTCCACACGGTCACGCTCCGCCCGTCCGCCAGCAGCGCCTCGGCGAGCGCGCTGCCCATCAGCCCCAGCCCCAGCACGGTCACAGAAGTCGTCGTCATGTGCATCCCCTTCGTTTCGTAGGGCTCCAGCCTGCGGCGCGCGGGTTCGGGAAAGGTTCGGGCCGCATTACGGTGGGGGCATGCGCTTCGGGGTCCTCGGTCCGCTGGAGGTGCGGACGGAGGACGGCCGCCCGGTCCCGGTCCCGGACCGGAAGGTGCGGGCGCTGCTGGCCGACCTCCTCGCGCACGCCGGGCGCGCCGTCTCCGCCGACCGGCTCATCGACGACCTGTGGGGCGACGCGCTGCCCGCCGATCCGCCCGCGACGCTGCGGGCCCGCGTCTCCCAGCTGCGCCGGACGCTGGAGGACGCCGAACCGGGCGCCCGCGCTCTGGTCGAGACCAGCCCGCCCGGCTACCGGCTCGCCGTGCGGACCGACGCGCTCGACTTCGCCGTCCTCGCCGGCCGGGCGGCGGACGAACCGGACCCCGCCGCCCGCGCCGCGCGGTTCGCCGAGGCGCTGGCGCTCTGGCGCGGCCCCGCGTTCGCCGACTTCGCCGACGCGCCGTTCGCCGCCCCCGAGATCGCCCGTCTGGACGAACTGCGCCTCGCGGCCCTGGAGGGGCGCGCCGAGGCC
>NZ_JBEZJP010000766.1:0-1774 GCF_040653175.1 Actinomadura sp. NPDC048032 | reverse complement strand
GGCGAGATCGACAAGCCCGGCGACATGACCCGCCAGTCGGAGGTGATCATGTCGCTGCTGGAGCGGATCCTCGCCGCCCACGGGGCGGGCTTCGGCGACGTGGTCAACATCCGGACGTTCGTCACCGATCTGGACCGGCTGCGGGAGTACGGCGACGTCCGCCGGCGGTACTTCACCGGCCCGCCGCCCACCAGCACGACCGTCGAGGTGTCCCGCCTCTTCCACCCCGACGCCCTGCTGGAGGTGGAGATCGTCGCGGTCGTCCCCTAGGTCCGGGACCTCCCCGCCGCGCCCCGCGAGATTCCGGGCCCGCCCTCGGACCGCAGCTCCGCGGCCACGTCCCGCAGGTCCGCGAGGAAGGCGGTGACGGCCGGGGACCGGCGCGCGTGCCGCCCCACCGCCGCGTAGACGGCGCGGCGGGGGCGGCCGGACGTCACGGCGCGGAGCACGACGCCGTCCCGCGCCAGGGCGGAGGCGGCCACGGCCGGGACGAGCGTGACGCCGAACCCCTCGGCGACCAGCCCCAGCTTGGAGATCCACTCGGCGACCCGCAGCGGCGTCTGCGGCACGAACCCGGCCGCCTCGCACCGGGCGCGCAGCGCCGCGATCGCCTCCGGGTCGTCGGCGACGATCCACGGCTCGTCGGCCAGTTCCGCGAGCGGGACGCGTTCGCGCGCGGCGAGCCGGTGGCCGGACGGCAGCGCGACGAGCAGCGCGTCGTCCAGCAGGGTCACCAGGTCGTCGGCGGCGATCGAGGGGACCTTGTGGGTGCTGACCAGGGCCATGTCGAGATCGCCCGCCTCCAGCATCGGCAGCAGGCGCTCGGTGGTGCCCTCGCGCAGCAGCGGCCGGACGCCCGGGTGCCGGGTCCGGAACCGGGCGAGCGCGCGGGGGACGAGCACGGCGTTGGCGGTGGGGAACGCGCCGAGCCGCAGGGTCCCGGTGTCGAGCCGGCGCAGCCCGTCGAGGGCGCGGGCCGTGTCGGCGAGCCGGTCGAGGAGGGCGCGCGCGTGCGGGAGGAGGTACTCCCCGGCGGGCGTCGGCCGCACGCCCCGGGCGCCGCGCGCGAACAGCTCCACTCCGCAGACGTCCTCCAGCGCCGCGATCTGCCGCGAGACGGCCGACTGCGTGTAGCCCTCCGCGGCCGCGGCGGCGGTGAAGGAGCCCAGGTCGGCGACGGCGACGAAGGTCCGCAGCAGGACGGGATCGAGGGCTTCGGCACGCACTCCCGGAGCATACGGCCCGCTGCTGCCCGCACGGCGCCGCCTCCCCGCGCGCCGCCGCGCGGCCTGGAGGAGAATGACCGCCGTGGAAGATCTCGACGTCGTCGCGTGGATCCAGGTGTCGGACGGCCGGATGCTCGCCGTCCGGTCCCGGGGCCGCGACCTGCTGTACCTGCCCGGAGGGAAACGGGAGCCGGGCGAGGACGACTGGTCGGCCCTGTCCCGGGAGGTCCGCGAAGAGCTGGATCTGGAGCTCGACCGGGCGTCCTTCCGGGAACTGGGCGTGATCCGGGCCCCCGCCCACGACCAGCCCGACTTCGCCCACGTCCGCATGGCCTGCTTCACCGCCGCGTACCGGGGCGCGATGGCGGCGGCCGGCGAGGTGGACGAGTACGTCTACGTGGGGCGCGGCGACCGGCACCTGCTCGCGCCGGCCGCGCAGGCCGCCCTCGACCTCGCCGAGCGGCACGGCCTGCTCCCCTGATCGACCTTCGGACCCGATGCGGGACAAGCTGGAGGCCGACCACGGCATCCGGACGGGCGCGGACCTC
>NZ_JBEZJP010000765.1:0-1777 GCF_040653175.1 Actinomadura sp. NPDC048032 | reverse complement strand
GAGGCCGCCGACGTCGACCGCGCCCGCGCCGAGGTGTCGGCGGCCGCCGGCCGGATGGGCCGGGAGATGCCCGCCGCGGGGCTGCGCGAGCTCCTGGCCGGGGCCCTGGAGGCCGACCGCTGGGACGAGGTGGCCGAACGCTGCCTGAGCTGCGGAAACTGCACGATGGTGTGCCCGACCTGCTTCTGCACGAGGGTCGCCGACACCACCGACCTGACCGGCGACCACGCCGAGCGCTGGCAGCTCTGGGACTCCTGCTTCGACCCGGACTTCACCCATCTGCACGGGGGCGACGTCCGGGCGTCCGCCAAGAGCCGCTACCGCCAGTGGCTGACCCACAAGCTCGGGACCTGGCACGACCAGTTCGGCTCCTCCGGCTGCGTGGGCTGCGGCCGGTGCATCGTCTGGTGCCCGGTCGGCATCGACCTGACCGTCGAGGTCGCGGCCCTGCGCACCGAGGCCGCCGGGGAGGGCCCGGGAGGCCCAAAGACCCAAAAATAGGAGCAATTCGCCTCTGACCGTCCAGCCGGCCCCGCGCGAGCCTGGTGGCATCGGTAGGAGGCTCGCGATGAAGCAGACGTTCAGATTCGGCACCTTCCGCGGGATCCCGGTCGGGATGCACTGGTCGGTTCTGGTGATCATGCTGGTGATCGCCGAGATCCTCGCGCGCTCGGTGCTGCCCACCGCCGACCCGGGCGCGTCCTCCGGCGTGCGCTGGACGGCGGCCGTGGTGGCCGCGGTGCTGTTCATGGGCTCGCTGGCCGCGCACGAGTTCGCGCACGCGCTGGTCGCCCGCCGCCGCGGCGTCCGGGTCGGCTCGATCACGCTGTGGGCGCTCGGCGGCCTCGCGGAACTGGACGGCGAACCCGGCACCGCCCGCGACGATCTCCAGATCGCCGGGGTCGGCCCGCTGACCAGCGCGGTGGCCGGGGCGGCGTTCGCCGGGGCCTGGGCGGCCGGGCACGCGCTCGGCGCCCCCGTCATCGTCACCGCCTCGCTGAGCTGGCTGGCGGCGACCAACCTCCTGATCGCGGTGTTCAACCTGCTCCCCGGCGCGCCGCTGGACGGCGGGCGCATCCTGCGCGCGCTGCTGTGGGGCCGGAGCGGGGACCGGGCCGCCGCGACCCGCAGCGCCCAGCGCGCCGGGATGGTGCTCGGCCAGGTCATGATCGGCGCAGGTCTGCTGACGCTGCTGCTGTGGAGCTGGTTCAACGGGCTGTGGCTGGCCGTGGTCGGCTGGTTCATCGCCGGCTCGGCGCGGGCCGAGGCGCGCTTCACCGACCTGCGCGAGGCCGCGAAGGACCTGCGGGTCGCCGACGTCATGACGCGCGACCCCGACCACGGCTGGGCGTGGCAGCCCGCGGCCGCGTTCGTCCAGGACGTGGCGGTGCGGTCGCACCAGACGGTGTTCCCGGTCGTGAGCGTGGCCGGCGACCCCGTCGGCGCCGTCACGGTGGACCGGCTGTCCCGCGTCCCGGAGCGGGAGGCCGGCGTCACCCTGGGCGATCTGAGCGTGCCGCTCGGCGCCGACCGGATCATCGACCCGGAGCGGCCGGCGGACGTCCTGCTCCAGATGGCCCCCGTGGCGGGCAGCCTCGTCGCGGTCGTCGCCGCCGACCACCACCTGCTCGGGATCGTCACCACCGACGACCTCCAGCGGATGATGCGCCGGACCCGGCTCAGCCGCGGCAGCCCCGAACGCGCGCGCTACATCTTCCGCCCCGGCCTCGACCCCGAGGGCGCCCTGCCGCCCAACGACTGGGAGTCCCGCTTCGGC
>NZ_JBEZJP010000764.1:0-1786 GCF_040653175.1 Actinomadura sp. NPDC048032 | reverse complement strand
GGGCGGTCCGCTTGCCGAGGAAGTCTAGAGCTGAGACGTAGACTGGGACCTCGTCACCGGTGTGGTGTCGGAGGCTGGAGCTGTAGCGAACTCGCCCTATCCGCTCATCGCCCTTGCCGCCGGGAATACCCTGATCACGGAAGTTCACGATGTATTCCAAGACTTTGCCTCTGGGCTTTATGACGCGGTAATTGTGTGGGGCGTAGAAGTTATCCAAGTCTCCTGCAAAATTGGTTTTCCGGTTCTCATCCCTGTAGAATGTGCCAATCACGCGGCATTCGAGCCCGGAGAACTGGAATTCTGCACGGGTGTAGGAGTCCAATGGTGCGCCACTGTCATCGCGAGGGGCCTCTTTATAGTGGTCAACCATAGCCATCACCATGTCGTCGTCCGTGGGCAACTTGGTGGGGCGCAGCACCCGTAGCAGGATGGCATCGTCGATGCCGGGCTCGCCGTTGTAAACCGCGAGCAGAAATGCTCCTGCCGGCACGCCTCCCACACTCTGCTTCCACTTGTCATTGCTCATCAGGCGCAGGTGATTGAAGTCGAGATAGAAGGGGCGTCCGACGAAGGCATCTTCTTTGTGACTTTCCACGAACAAGTCGACACTGGCGAGCTGCTTGAGCTCCTCGAACATGTTCTGCATCGCGGGTTCCTCTCCTGCGAGGTTCTAACTATGAAGTTCTCTAAAAGAAAGCTGCTTCGCCCAGGAGGTTTGTCCAACGCTCGGAAGCTGTCGCCTCGTGGGACTGAGTAGCAAGATACGGTCAACCTTAGTCGCGCGGCCGCTGTTATGCTTCCAGATTCGGCTTACCTTCCGGTCCTGCGGGATCTCGTCGGCGATAATCCCGTGTAGGTACCAGCCCTGGTCTTGTAGCACCTCGTCCCATACGGCTTGTGCGAGATTAAGGTCGTCCTCGCCACGACGGACGTCGCCGATTACGAAGCACACAAAGCCATCTTCGGCAACGACCCGCCTGATGTTCGTAGACACCGACCTCATAAAATCCAGGTAACGGGGAAGTGATGCCGAGGCCATGAGCCTCCGGTCGACGGCCGAAGACGTCTCTCCTAGGAACCACAGGCGGACCCAGTTGTACTTGCCGTATTTGATGACTTGTAGATACGGGGGAGAAGTGAAGACTAGTTTCGGTCGGCGCTGGACGAGCCATGGTGGCGGCGTACTTGTTGCGTCGTGAGTCCAGCTTTTACCGCCTTCACGCTTGGCTGGAGGAAGGTCCAAGCGCTCCAGCCGCCTCCTCAGCATTTCGAAGACATTGACCTCGGGGCGTTCGAGTCCGTGCTCTTCGATATACTTCGCCACGTAACGTGGAGACATTGCAAAGGTGTTCGGCATGCTGATGGAAAAGCCTCTTGGCCCAGACTTGCCATGGTTGGCGTGAAGCATGCCGAGAATCGTGGCGATCCAGAAGCAGTCTGTGTCGTTCGTTCGGTCGAGTTGTTCCTTGAGCCAAACAAGTTGCCGCAGCGTCTCGTTGCTGTAGAGCATGGTGATGTTTTCGGGCTCACTCTCGATCGATACGACACTCGGTGAGTATCCCGATTCGAGTTCAGCGATACGCTTCAGCAGAGCCCGCCTGCTCGGCACACGTGTCTTAGCATGCGAGAGGACCACGGCGAGTGGATTGGCGTCGCTACCGTAAGCGCGCCGCCCTTGGAGAACAGCCTCGAGCGGTACGGTTCCTCGACCAGAGAAGGGGTCGTATACAGCCTCGCCTGGACTGGTAAGTCCGCGACGAGGCGGAGGCCCTCCTTGCGGACGGCG
>NZ_JBEZJP010000763.1:0-1787 GCF_040653175.1 Actinomadura sp. NPDC048032 | reverse complement strand
GCCAGAACAGCGCGGACGCGGGTGTCCTGCTCACGGGGAACGCCCCTCAGAAGCCGCCGAAGTGCCCGACGATGGAGGGCCCTCCGGGCCCGAAGGAGGAGGGCACTGCAAAAGGCACAGCAGGGTCCTCAGGGCCCGAAGGAGGAGAGAAATGCAATAAATCAGCTCTCGTGGCGGCGGAGTTCCTGGCGGGCCACGGTGCGGACGTGGACCTCGTCGGGGCCGTCGAAGATGCGCATCGCGCGGACCCAGGAGTACATCGCCGCCAGCGGGGTGTCGTCGGAGACGCCGGCGGCGCCGTGCACCTGGATCGCGCGGTCGAGCACCTCGTGGACGACGCGCGGCACGACCACCTTGATCGCGGCGATCTCCGTCCGCGCGCCCCTGGCGCCGTGCCGGTCGATCAGCCAGGCGGTCTTGAGGGTCAGCAGCCGGGCCTGCTCGATCGCCATCCGCGACTCGGCGATCCGCTCGCGGACCACGCCCTGTTCGGCCAGCGGCCCGCCGAAGGCCTCGCGGGACAGCGCGCGCCGGCACATCAGCTCCAGCGCCCGCTCCGCCATGCCGAGGGCCCGCATGCAGTGGTGGATGCGGCCGGGCCCGAGCCGCGCCTGGGCGATCATGAATCCGTCGCCCTCGGCCGCGACGAGGTTCGACGCGGGCACCCGGACGTCCTCGAAGAGGATCTCCGAATGTCCGTGCTGGTCCTGGTAGCCGAACACGGGCAGGTGCCGGACGATCGTCACGCCCGGCGCGTCGCGGGGCACGAGCACCTGCGACTGCTGCCGGTGCGGCGGCGCGCCGGGGTCCGTCCTGCCCATCACGATGAAGATCTTGCAGCGCTCGTCGGCGGCGCCGGTGATGAACCACTTGCGGCCGTTGACCACGTACTCGTCGCCGTCCCGGACGATCGAGGTGGTGATGTTGGTGGCGTCGGAGGAGGCGACGCCCGGCTCGGTCATCGCGAACGCGCTGCGGATCTCGCCGTCCAGCAGGGGCCGGAGCCAGCGCTCCTTCTGCTCGTCCGTGCCGAACATGTGCAGGACTTCCATGTTCCCGGTGTCGGGCGCCGCGCAGTTGACCGCCTCCGGGGCGAGGTCGGGCGAGCGCCCGGTCAGCTCGGCGAGCGTCGCGTACTCCAGGTTGGACAGCCCGGACACGTCCGGCAGGAACAGGTTCCACAGGCCCCGCTCGCGCGCCTCGGCCTTCAGCTCCTCGACGACCGGGGGCAGCGCGTGCGGGTCGTTCTCCGCCCGCCAGGCGGCGTAGACGGGCTCGGCCGGGTAGACGCGCGCGTCCATGAACTCCTGGAGCCGGTCCCGGTAGTCGCGTGCCTTCGGGCTGAGTTCGAAGTCCATGGCCCGCATTCTGACAGAACGGGATTCGGTTGTTTCGCCGGGGATCGCCTACCATCGGCCCGTGAGCGTCAAAGCTGTGATCACCGACTGGGGCGGCGTCCTCACCTCCCCCCTGGCCGAGGCCATCGAGGTCTGGCTCACCGCCGACCGCATCGACGTCGAGCGCTACAAGACCGTCATGCGCGCCTGGGTGAAGCAGGCCTACGACGGCGCAGGGACGAACCCCATCCACGGCCTGGAGGACGGCACCCTGCCGACCGCCGAGTTCGAGCGGCTCCTCGCGGCCGAGCTGCTCACCGTCGACGGCGCCCCCGTGGAGGCCGCCGGGCTCATCGCCCGCCGCGGGAACACAGGCCGTCGAAGCGCGGGCCGTCGAAGCACAGGCCGTCGAAGCACAGGGGAGCGGCGCATGAGCGTGCTGCCAGGGGC
>NZ_JBEZJP010000762.1:0-1788 GCF_040653175.1 Actinomadura sp. NPDC048032 | reverse complement strand
GCCGTTGTCCACGTAGAGGACGTCCGGATCGACCTCCACGCGGGGATAGCGCGCGGCCAGCGCCTCGGTGTGCGCCCAGTGCGTGGTCGCGCGGCGCCCGTCGAGCAGTCCCGCGGCGGCCAGCACGAACGCGCCGGTGCAGAGCGAGGCCACGCGCGCGCCCGCCCGGTGGGCGGCGCGCACCGCGTCGACGAGGTCGCCGGGCGGATCCACGTCGACGTCGGCCCACCCTGGGACGATCACCGTGTCGGCGGTCGGCAGCAGGCCGAACCCGTGGTCGGGCTCCAGCCGGAAGCCGCCGGCCCGCACGGTCCCCGTTCCGCAGCCGAGGAGGCGGTACCAGGGCCCGGCCACATCGGCCGGCGCGCTGCCGAACACCTCGTAGGCCACCGACAGCTCGAAGTGCAGCATCCCGTCGGTGACCGCGACCGCGACCGTCGTCATGTCCGGAATTGTACGAGGCATGGCGTTCCAGACGCTCGTGCGGGACGGCCGCCGCCGCCATGATCGATCCACTGGTCGGACCGAGGGCAACGGGAGAGATGATGGCGGGATCGGGTCAGGCGGTCGCGGTGTTCGGCGCGTACGGGCACACCGGGCGGTTCGTGGTGGCGGAGCTGCGGGACCGCGGGTACGTCCCGCTGGCGTCCGGCCGCGACGCCGGGAGGCTTCGAGCACTGGCGGAGTCCTTTCCGGGGCTGGACGTCCGGCCCGCGACGGCCGACGACCCGGCGTCGCTGGACCGCGCGCTGGCCGGCGCCGCCGCGGTGATCAACTGCGCGGGGCCCTTCGCCGCGACGGCCGCCCCGGTGATCGAGGCGGCGCTGCGCGCCGGCGTCCCCTACGTGGACGTGGCGGCCGAGATCGAGGCCAACGCCGACACGCTCGCGCACTTCGCCCGGACCGCCCGCGACGCGGGAGCCACCGTCGTCCCCGCGATGGCCTTCTTCGGCGGGCTCGCCGACCTGCTGGCCACCGCGGCGATGGGCGACTGGACCGCCGCCGACGAGGTGCACGTCGCCTACGGGCTGAGCAGCTGGCACCCCACCGCGGGCACGCGCGCCGCGGGCACGGTCTCCCACGAGCGGCGCGACGGGCGGCGGGTCCGCTACACCGGCGGGAAGCTGGAGTACCACCAGGACGCGCTCCCCTCGTTGAAGTGGACGTTCCCCGAGCCGATGGGCGTCCGGTCCGTGCTCGGGGAGTTCAGCATGGCCGACGTCGTCACGATCCCCAGCCACCTGGCGGTGCCCGAGGTGCGCTCGTACATGACCGTCGAGGCGGCCGGGGACCTGTCGGCCCCCGGCACGCCGGCGCCGGCCGCGGCCGACGAGCGCGGACGCTCCGACCAGACGTTCCTGGTCGACGTCGTCGTGCGCTCCGGCGGCGAGGAGCGGCGCGCCACGGCCGGCGGCCGGGACATCTACGCCGTCAGCGCGCCGCTGGCGGTGGAGGCGGTCGACCGCATCCTCGGCGGCCGCACCAGGGCGACCGGCGCCGCCTCCGCCGGGGAGGTCTTCGACGCCGCCGACCTCCTGCGCGCGCTGTCCGCGCACCTGTCGGTCGACCTGCGCCGATGACCGTCCCCGGGGCCGCCGCCTCTCAGATCTCGTCGACGTTCATCGCGCCCTCGTTCGGGCGGCGGGAGAGGTCGATGCCGAGCTCCTCCGCGGCGCGGAAGACGTCCTCGTCAGTGTCGCGCATCTCGATGGACATGCCGTCGCTGGAGAGCACCTCGACGTTGAGGCACAGCGACTGCATCTCCTTGATGAGCACCTTGAAGGACTC
>NZ_JBEZJP010000761.1:0-1808 GCF_040653175.1 Actinomadura sp. NPDC048032 | reverse complement strand
GGCCGCCTACGGCCTGGAACTCGGTCCGGGCGAACGCGCTGGCGAACAGCAGGTCGAGCAGCCGGCGGCGGCGGTGCTCCAGCTCGCCGGCCTCCTGCTCGCGGGCCTTGGTGTAGCCCTCTCCAAGGAGCTGACCGTCCCCGCCGACAAGGTCAGCACGCAGGTCGTCGGCGCCTCGTGGGGCGGTGAGATCCAGAAGAAGGCCTGGCAGGCGCTGCTGGTCTTCATGGTCTTGATCATCGCCTACCTGTCGGTGGCGTTCGAGTGGCGGATGGCCGTGGCCGCGGTGGTGGCGCTCGTCCACGACCTGGTGATCACGGCGGGCATCTACGCCTGGTCCGGCTTCGAGGTGACCCCGGCCACGCTGCTCGGCTTCCTGACGATCCTCGGCTACTCGCTGTACGACGCGGTCGTCGTCTTCGACATGATCAAGGAGGTCACCAAGCCGCTCGGCCCGACCTCCCGGACGACCTACAGCGAGGCGGCCAACCAGGCGCTCAGCAGCACCCTGGTCCGCTCGCTGAACACCTCCCTGGTGGCGATCCTGCCCGTCGGCGCGATCCTGTTCATCGGGACGACCCTGTTCGGCGCCGGCACGCTGAAGGACCTGTCGCTCGCCCTGTTCGTCGGAATGATCGTCGGCACGTACTCCTCGATCTGCGTGGCGACACCGCTGCTCGTCCAGTTCAAGGAGCGCGAGCCGAAGTACAAGCAGATCCGGCAGAACATCGCCCGGCGCGAGCAGAGCTCGAAGCGGTCGTCGAAGGCCAGGGTCAAGGCCGGGGCCGGCGCCTCCGCCGCGACGGAGGACGACCTCTCCGACGACGCCGCCGACGCCGGTGAGGACGACCGGCAGGACACGCCCGACATCCGCAGCACGGTCACCGTGCGGAAGGTCGTGCAGAGCGGGTCGCGGCAGCAGCCGAAGCGCGGGTCGCGGCAGCAGCGCCGCGGCGGCAAGTAGGGCGGGGACGGAGTGGACCTCGGCAAGCTGATCCAGGAGCGGATCCGCGACATCCCCGACTATCCCAAGCAGGGGGTGATGTTCAAGGACATCACCCCGCTGCTGGCCGACCACGTGGCGTTCGCCGGGGTGGTCGACGCCGTGGTGAACCACCACGGCCGCGGCACCATCGACAAGATCGTCGGTATCGAGGCCCGCGGGTTCATCCTCGCCGCCCCCGTCGCCTACCACTTCGGGGCGGGCTTCGTCCCGGTGCGCAAGAAGGGGAAACTGCCCTCGGCGACGGACGCGGAGACTTATGATCTCGAGTACGGGAGCGAGACGATCGAGATCCATCTCGACGCCTTCGAACCCGGCGACCGGGTACTGATCGTCGACGACGTCCTGGCCACCGGGGGCACGGCCAGGGCCGCCGCCGAACTCGTCCGGCGGGGCGGCGGAGAAGTCGTCGGGCTGTCGGTCCTCCTTGAGCTGTCGTTCCTGCACGGACGCGACAAGCTGGGGAATCTGGACGTTCATTCCCTGGTTACGGTCTAGTACGAAATAGGGCCGGATACACTGACGCCATCAGGGTCCGGCGGGAACGGGCGCGGCCCGCACGGAACGCGCGGTGCAGTGCCCGGGTGGACTAGGGAGGCTGGGTGCCAGGTGAGGTGGTATCGACCGACGCGGTGAACACCGCCGCCGAGGAACGGCGCGCGCCCCCACCGCCCGACGTCCGGCCGCCCGAGCCCGACGAGCCCGCCGCGCGGACGCCCGCGTCCGCCCCGCCCGCCCAGCCCTCGTCGGGATCCGATGTTCCCCCAGCTCCAGGCCCTGGCGCCGCCCCGGACGACGATGACGC
>NZ_JBEZJP010000760.1:0-1830 GCF_040653175.1 Actinomadura sp. NPDC048032 | reverse complement strand
GGCCGGTGCCGCGGGACCCCCCGAGAGCGCGGCGCGCCTCCCGGCGCCGCCCCGCCGCCGCCGGCGCGGCGGCTTCCTGACCCCGCCGTGGTGGTTCGCGGCGCCCGCCCTGCTGGTGTACGCGCTGATCGTCCTGTATCCGAGCGCCAGCGGGATCGTCTACGCCTTCACCGACTGGAACGGCATCGGCGACCGGTCGTTCGTCGGCGTCGACAACTTCGGCCGCCTGCTGCGGGACGACGCCGCGCGCGGCTCGCTGGTCAACACGCTGCTGCTGACGGTCGCGATCGTGGTCGTCCAGAACGGCATCGGGCTGCTGCTCGCGCTGGGCGTGCACACGCGCATCAGGTCGCGCGCGGTGCTGCGGGTCGTCTTCTTCGCGCCCGCGGTCGTCAGCCCCGTGATGGTCGCGTTCCTGTGGAAGTACGTCTACAACCCGGCGCCGGACGCGGGGCTCAACGGGATCCTCGGCGCGGTGGGGCTCGGCTCCCTGCGCCAGGACTGGCTCGGCGACCCCTCGCTCGCGCTGTGGTCGGTGGCCGGCATGGTGATCTGGCAGTTCTCCGGATACTCGATGGTCATCTTCCTGGCCGGGCTGGAGGGCGTGCCCGCGGAGCTGCACGAGGCCGCGATGATCGACGGCGCCGGGCGGTTCCAGCGGTTCCGCAGCGTCACCTGGCCGCTGCTCGCGCCCGCCGTCACGATCAACGTCATGCTGTCGACCATCGGCGGGCTCAAGCTGTTCGACCAGGTCTACGCGGCCACGAGCGGCGGGCCCGGCCACGCCAGCGAGACGCTGTCGACCGTCCTGTACAAGCAGGCGTTCGTGTTCGGCAACTACGGTTACAGCACGGCGATCGCGCTGGTCCTGGCGCTGTTCGTCGCCGCGGTCTCGCTGATCCAGATCCGGTACCTGCGCGGTCGGGAGGTGGCATGAGCCTGCGTTACGGACTGCGCACGTTCGCCCTGGAAGTCGTGATGATCGCGGTCGCGCTGGCGTTCCTGTTCCCGGTGTACGCGCTCATCACGCTGTCGCTGAAGGACAAGCAGCAGATCGCCTCGGCGCCGCTGGCGCCGCCGTCGTCGCCGACGTTCGGCAACTACTCCGACGCCTGGTCGCGGGCCTCGCTCGGCTCGGCGCTGGTGAACAGCACGGTGATCACGGTGGTGAGCCTGGTGGCGCTCATCGCGATCGGGGCGTTCGCGGCCTACTTCCTGGCCCGCTGCGCCACGCGGCTCGGTTTCACGCTGTACGTGCTGTTCCTGCTCGGCATCGTGCTGCCGTTCCAGCTCGGCATGATCCCGCTGTTCAAGCTCGCCGACTCGGCGGGCCTGCTCGGCACCTACCAAGGGATGATCATCTTCTACACCGGCATCCAGCTGCCGTTCACGATCTTCCTCTACACGGGGTTCATCCGGGCGCTGCCGGGCGACTACGCCAACGCGGCGCTGATCGACGGCGCGGGCCACCTGCAGGCCTTCACCCGGGTCGTGTTCCCGCTGCTGCGGCCGATCACCGGCACGGTGCTGATCCTCAACGCCGTGTTCATCTGGAACGACTTCTTCACACCGCTGCTGTACCTGGGCGGATCGGCGCGCGAGACGGTGCCGGTGCGGGTCTTCGCCTTCGTGGGCCAGTACGTCTCGGACTACGGCCTGGTCTTCGCCGGCCTGGTCCTCGCCGCCCTCCCGATCATCGTGATCTTCCTGGTGCTGCAACGGTATGTGATCAAGGGGTTTGCGAGCGGGCTCAAGGGATGAGCGGAGCGAACCGGGGGGTGTGGGGGGTCGCCCCCCACAGGGAGCAGGGATGAGCGGAGCGAACCGGGG
>NZ_JBEZJP010000759.1:0-1831 GCF_040653175.1 Actinomadura sp. NPDC048032 | reverse complement strand
GGCGACCTCCGGATCGGCCGTCGCGAGGGAGTCGTTCAGACTCATGATTCCTCGATCAGCTTGTCGTAGGCGGCGGAGTCGAGCAGGTCGCCCGGCTCCTCCGAGATCCGCACCTTGAAGATCCAGCCCTCGCCGTACGGGTCGTCGTTGATGACCTTCGGCTCGTCCACCACCGCGCTGTTGATCGCGGTGATCTCGCCGCTGACGGGGGAGTAGACGTCGCTCACCGACTTGGTCGACTCCACCTCGCCGCACGGCTCGCCCGCCTCGACGGTGTCGCCCTCCGACGGCTGCAGCTCGATGTAGACGATCTCACCGAGGGCGTCGGCGGCGTGCGCGGTGATGCCGACCGTGACGATGCCGTCCTCGCCACCGAGGCCCGACACCCACTCGTGCTCCTCGCTGTAGCGGAGCTCCTCCGGAACGCTCACGATCACTTCTCTCTTTCCACTGTGGGGGCGCGCCCCACACCGCCGGACAACTTGTTCAGGAACGCTTGTAGAACGGCAGGGCCACCACGTCCACCGGCTCGTGCCGGCCGCGGACGTCCACGGCGAGGCCCGCCTCCTCGACGCCGCTGTCGAGGTACGCCATGGCGATCGGCGTGCCCAGTGTGGGCGACGGGGCGCCGCTCGTCACGATGCCGCACGGCGCGCCGCCGGACGTGACGACCTGGTACCCCTTGCGAGGCGCGCGACGCCCCCGCGCGACCAGTCCCACGAGCCTACGGCCCGGCGGGGTCTGCGCCTGCGCCGCCAGGGCGGCCTTGCCCACGAAATCGCCTGGCTTGTCCAGCTTCACCACCCGGCCGAGGCCCGCCTCGAACGGCGTCGTCTCGGCCGTCAGCTCGTTCCCGTACAGCGGCATCCCCGCCTCCAGGCGCAGCGTGTCGCGGGCCGAAAGCCCCGCCGGGACGACCCCCTCCACCGCGGCGAGCGCCCTCCACAGCCCGACCGCGTCGGACGCGTCCACGAACAGCTCGAACCCGTCCTCGCCCGTGTACCCGGTGCGAGCGACCAGCGCGTCCACGCCCGCGACCCGCCCCGCCAGGATCGCGTAGTACTTCAGGTCCCCCAGCGGCGCGTCCGTGAACCCCTCGAGAATCCCCTGGGAACGCGGCCCCTGCAGGGCGATCAGCGCGTACGAGTCGGACCGGTCGTCCACCGCCGCCTCGAACCCCGCGGCCCGCTCGACCAGCGCCTCCCGGACGACGGCGGCGTTCGCCGCGTTCGCCACCACCATCCACGTCTCGTCCGCGAGCCGGTAGACGATCAGGTCGTCCAGGACGCCGCCGTCGTGCCCGCAGATCATCGTGTAGCGGGCCTTGCCCACCGGCATCGGCGACAGGTTGCCGACCAGCGCGAAGTCCAGCGCGGCCCCCGCGCCCGGACCCGACAGGAAGATCTCCCCCATGTGCGACAGGTCGAACAGCCCCGCCCCCGTGCGGACGGCCTGGTGCTCGGCGGTCTCGCTCGCGTAGCGCAGCGGCATGAGATGGCCGGCGAAGTCGACGAGGTTCGCGCCGAGGTCCTCGTGGACGTCGTGCAGCGGTGTCTTCTTCGCGGTCGGATCGACGGACATGGGCTCGGCTCCTTCGTCACGGGCGCGCGTGGTCCATCGTCCCACTCGCGCACCGGGCGTATCGGTGCCTCCCCCTCTGTCATCGGCGCCTGAGAGCTTCACCCGCCGCGCACGGCGGGCTTTCACCTTCGGCGGGGGACCGGAGTCCCCGCTTTCCAGAGGTCGCCTGGCCCGTGCGGTCCGTGGGCCTGAGAGGTTCCGGGGAGGATTTGCTCCTTCGGCGTCCCCCACCGGCTGCGAGGGACTCTCC
>NZ_JBEZJP010000758.1:0-1834 GCF_040653175.1 Actinomadura sp. NPDC048032 | reverse complement strand
GCGGGCGGCGGGCGCGGCGGGCGGACTCGTCATCGTCACTCCCCCAGCCTGCCTCGGGCGGGCGTGCTCTTCCAGGTGCTGTCAGTACCAGTATCGGCAGGCTCTCGTTACCGGTACCGGCGCGCCCCCACCCTCGTACACATGACACAGACAACCGACCTGCGCGGGACCGTTCCCGACCGGGGGTCGCGGAACGGATCCGGCGGGCTCGCGCTCGCCGTCATCCTGCTCGGCCAGTTCATGGCCATCCTCGACGTGAACATCGTCAACGTGGCCCTCCCGACGATGCGCGCGGACCTGCACGCCTCGGGCGCGGGGCTCCAGCTGATCGTGGCGGGCTACATCATCTCCTACGCGGTGCTGCTGATCACGGGCGCGCGGCTCGGCGGCATCGCGGGCCACCGCCGCCTGTACCACCTCGGCCTCGCGTCCTTCACGGTCGCGTCGCTGGCGTGCGGGCTGGCGCCGTCCACCGGGACGCTGGTGGTGTGCCGCTTCCTGCAGGGCGCGGGCGCGGCGATGCTGACCCCGCAGGTGATGTCGATGATCCAGCGGGACTTCACCGGCGCCGCCCGGGGGCGGGCGCTCGGCCTCTACTCCGCCGTCATCGCGGGCGGCGTCGTCGTCGGGCAGGCGGCCGGGGGCCTGCTGGTCGGCGCGGACCTGCTCGGGACGGGCTGGCGGGCGGTCTTCCTCGTCAACGTGCCGATCGGCGCCGCGCTGCTGCTCGCGGGGCCGCGCGTGCTGCCCCGCGACGAGCCCGCGCCCCGGACGCGCCCGCTGCGGGCCGAGCTGGACCTCCCGGGCGTGTTCACGCTGGCCCCCGCGGTGCTGCTGCTCGTCGTCCCGCTGATCATGGGGCACGAGCTGGGCTGGCCGCTGTGGGGCTGGGCGGCGCTGGCCGCCAGCGCCGCGTTCGCCGCGGTCTTCGTGGCCGTGGAGCGGCGCGTGGCGGCCGCGGGCGGGCGTCCGCTGGTCTCGCCCCGGGTGCTGCGCGCCCCGCTGCTGGTCCCGGCCTGCGTGGCGATCGTGTTCGGCCCGGCGAGCTGGTCGTCGTTCCTGTTCACCACCACGCTGCACCTGCAGGGCGACCTGCGGATGTCCCCCCTGGAGTCGGGGCTGGCGTTCGTGCCCTGCGTCACCGCGTTCGGGCTGGTCGGGCTGAACTGGCAGCGGCTGCCGGCCCGCTGGCACCGGCGCGCCGTCCCGGCCGGGTTCGCCGTGGCGGGGGCGGGCTACCTGTGCGTCGGCCCGCTCGCGGGAGGCGGCCTCGCCTACGAGGCGCTCACCGCGGTCATCGGGTTCGGGCTCGGGGTGATGCCGATCATCATGACGACCGCGCTGCGGCACGTCGCGCCGGGTGACGCGGCCGACGCCAGCGGCCTGCTCCTCACGCTGATGCAGCTCGCCCAGGTGGTCGGCATCGCCACCGTCGGGACGCTGTTCCTCTCGCTGGCCGAGTCCGGCGGGTCCACCCGGCACGCCGAGTACGGCACCGGCTGGGCGCTCGCCGGGATGGTGCTGCTCGGCGCCCTGTGCGCGCTGTCCCTGGCCCGCGACCGGTCCCCGGCTCGACCTTGAGGGTCAGGACGGAGGGGCGGGGACGGGGTTCTCGGCGAGCGCCGAGGCGACGGCCGCCAGCGTGCAGTCGATCACGACGGCGCGCATCGGCGGCCCCTCGGGTGGTCGGGTCCGTCGGTCACCGCCGCGATACCCGGGGCGCGGGCGCGAAACGTCAGTACCGCGCGAGCCGGGCGGCTGTGAGCGCTCGGCTACCCGGTGCACGCGACGGCGGGCGTGGGCGGCGGCTACCGGCTGGGCGCGGGCACCCGCC
>NZ_JBEZJP010000757.1:0-1855 GCF_040653175.1 Actinomadura sp. NPDC048032 | reverse complement strand
GGGGGGTCGTCCCCCCACCGGCTGCATCCGGGCCCATGAGTGGCAGGGGCGGTCGCTCGGCGCCCGGACGGTGGCCTACGACGAGACGCGGCCCATCCTCTACGCGCTCGCGGTGGGGGCGGGGGCCGCGGACCTCGACCTGGTGTTCGAGGAGAGGCTGCGCGTCCTGCCGACGTTCGTGCTGACCCTCGCCCAGTGGGCGCCGGACGTCCTGGGCTCGGCGGGCGCGTTCGACGTGCGGACGGCCGTTCACGGGACGCAGCGCCTCCGCGTCCTGAAGCCGCTGCCGCGCTCCGGTTCGGTGGAGATGAGCGCACGCGTCACCGACGTGTGGGACAAGGGCTCCGCGGCCGTCTTCGACGTGGCGGTCGAGAGCGAGTACTTCGAGGCGACGTGGTCGCTGTTCGCGCCGGGGAGCGGCGGTTTCGGGGGCGAGCGGGGCCCGTCGTCGCGCCGCCGTCCCGAGGCCGTCCCGGACGGCGTGCTGACCGTCGCCACCGCGTCGCGGCAGGCGGCGCTCTACCGGCTGCTCGGCGACCGCCACCACCTGCACATCGATCCGGAGGCGGCGAAGGCGGCCGGGATGCCGCGCCCGATCATGCACGGCCTGTGCACGCTCGCGGCCGTCACTCTCCCGCTCGCCGAGTCCCTCGGCGCCCACCCCGCCGACCTGGCCGAGCTCGAAGGCCGCTTCGCGGCGCCCGTCTTCCCCGGTGACGCGCTCCAGGTGAGCACCTGGCGGGACGGCGACGGCGGAGCGGTCCTGTTCGAGGCGGCCGTGGACGGGACGACGGTCATCTCGGGCGGACGCGCCCGCTTCGGCGCGGCCCGCTAGGCGGCGGCGCGCTCGCCCGCCGCTTCGGGGGACGACGCCGAAAGCGTTCTCACGACCGTGTGGCTCCGGGCGCCTTGCCTCGCACCAGCCCCGGGCTTTGCCCGGGGCTGGGCCCGGAGTTCAAGAACTCTTCATCCGCCGTCACGGAAGCGGCAGCGCCTGTTTCGTCGCAGCTCAGAGGCCTTCGGTCGGCGATAGACGTCAGCTTCCGACCAACGGCGGCAGTGCGCATGAGCAAAGCGTGACATTTATTCGTATTTGTCGAAAATGTCACCGTCGCAGTGCCGTCGTTCCCGCTCCCCCTCGGGGTTCCAGCCCCGGCCCGGGGACGACCGCGGAAAGGCATCCCGATGCGACGACTTCTCACATTCGCGCTCCCCGCCGCCCTGAGCGCGGCCCTGCTCGGCGCGGCGGCCGCGCCCGCGTCCGCGACCCCGCCCGGCATCCCGTCCGCCGCCACGGCCGCGAGCCGCCTGGCGACCCTGACCGTGACCGCCGAGTCGCACGGGAGCACCTACGACCGCTCCCTGTTCCCGCACTGGATCACCATCTCCGGGACGTGCAACACCCGCGAGACCGTCCTGAAGCGGGACGGCACGAACGTCACCACGGACTCCGCGTGCGCCGCGACGTCCGGCAGGTGGTTCTCGCCCTACGACGGCGCCACCTGGACGCAGGCGTCCGACCTGGACATCGACCACATGGTGCCGCTCTCCGAGGCGTGGGCGTCCGGCGCCTGGTCCTGGACGACCTCCCGCCGCCAGTCGTTCGCCAACGACCTCGCCGGCCCCCAGCTGTGGGCGGTGACCGACAACGTCAACCAGGCGAAGAGCGACAAGGACCCGGCCGAGTGGCAGCCCTCGGTCACCTCCTTCCGCTGCACCTACGCCCGCGCCTGGATCCAGGTGAAGTGGTCCTGGGGCCTGACGGTGGACAGCTCGGAGAGGAGCGCCCTCACCACGATGCTCGGCACCTGCTGACCGATCGCCCCACCGCTCCGGCGCCCGCGGGAAGCCTCCC
>NZ_JBEZJP010000756.1:0-1871 GCF_040653175.1 Actinomadura sp. NPDC048032 | reverse complement strand
GCCGGCGATCATGCCGACGGCGGCGCCCGCGCCGGTCACGGCGGAGAACACGCTCAGCGCGCGCACCCCCACGTCTACCTGGACGTCGCCGCCACGTTCGCGCCCGACTTCTTCTCCCAGGCCGGACTCGGGCAGGGCTTCGGCTTCGTCGCGTTCCACCCTGACTTCCGGAAGAACGGGAAGTTCTACACCACGCACGTCGAGGCGGGCGAAGCGCTCAAGACCAAGACGCCCGACCTCACCGCGCAGCCGAAGACCGGCTACCACGGCGTCGTCGACGAGTGGACGGCCAAGGACCCGAAGGCCGGCACCTTCTCCGGGACGCACCGCGAGATCCTGCGCATCGGGTTCGCCGGGCGCATCCACAACCTCCAGCAGATCGACTTCAACCCGAACGCCCGTCCCGGCGACGCCGACTACGGCAAGCTCTACCTGTCGGTCGGCGACGGCGGCAACGGCAACGTCGGCGACAACGGCGGCGACCCGCAGAACCTCGGCGTGCCGCAGGGCAAGATCCTGCGGATCGACCCCGCCGGGAAGAACAGTGCCAACGGCAGGTACGGCGTTCCGGCCGACAACCCGTTCGCCGGGCAGGCGGGCAAGCTCGGCGAGATCTACGCCTACGGCATGCGCGACCCGCACCGGTTCAGCTGGGACACCGGCGGCACCCACCGGCTGTTCCTCGCGCACATCGGCGAGCACGAGATCGAGTCGATCCACGAGCTCTACCCCGGCGCGAACATCGGGTGGAGCGAGCGGGAGGGCGCGTTCACGTTCCGCAAGGACGACCGCTGCCACCTCTACCCGCTGCCGGCCGACGACGCCAAGTACGACTACGAGTACCCGCTCGCGGCCTACGACCACGACCCGCCCGCCGACTGGAACTGCTCCAGCGACGTCGGCCGCGCCATCTCCGGCGGCTACGTGTACCGCGGTGCGAAGCTGCCCGCGCTGCGCGGCAAGTACCTGTTCACCGACATCGTGAGCGGCCGGCTCATGTACACCGAAGAGTCGGAGATGAAGCACGACTCGACCGGCACCAACCGCGCCCAGATCTACGACCTGGCGGCCTTCGACACCTCCGGCAAGCCCGTCACGATGCAGCAGCTGGCCGGCGACCAGCGCGTCGACCTGCGGTACGGCTCGGACGGCAAGGGCGAGCCCTACCTGCTCGCCAAGGCCAACGGCAAGATCTGGAAGGTCGTCGGGACGAAGCGGGTCGCGGCCGGCGCGGCCGGTCCGGTCCGCGTCGGGAACGCGATGGGCGCCGAGAACTGGACGCCCGTCACGCCGTCCAAGTGGCAGTTCCCGGGCGACCAGGTGGTCCTGGCCGAGGCCGGGGTGCAGCGCCCGGGTCCGCGCCGCCCGTTCGAGTACGCGGTGCTGAACAAGGGCCCCGCGCTCACCTCGGCGCGGATCGACGCGAAGGTGCGGCTGGACACTCCGGTGGCGGTCAGCAACCGGGACGTGATCGTCGTCTTCGGCTACCAGGACGACACGCACTTCTACTACGCCCACCTGTCCAGCGACAACACCATCTACCCGCACAACGGGATCTTCCTGGTGAACGGCGCCGACCGGCTGCGCATCGACCAGCAGTGGAACGCCACCCGGTCGCACGGCGCCCCGCCGGCCATCACCGACGAGGCGTGGCACCGCGTCCGGGTGGACCGCCGGGCGGACACCGGTGAGATCGCCGTGTACGTGGACGGGGCGTCCAAGCCCGTCTTCACGGCCCTCGACAAGACCCTCGGCTCCGGCCGGGTGGGCTTCGGCTCGTTCGACAACATCGGCCGGCTCCGCGACCTGACGGTCCGCGGAACCCCGGCGCAGTAACGGCCTCCTCCGGGCGGGCGCCGCGAGCCTGCGCC
>NZ_JBEZJP010000755.1:0-1880 GCF_040653175.1 Actinomadura sp. NPDC048032 | reverse complement strand
TCGTCGGGCAGGGCGACGCCCTGTTCCTGCCGATGGGCGCGAGCAAGCCCATGCGCCTCCAGAACGCCTACGTCTCCGAGAAAGAGATCCACAGCGTCGTCGACCACTGCAAGGGGCAGATGGAGGCGAGCTACCGGGAGGACGTCGCCGCGGCCGGCGCGCCGAAGAAGGAGATCGACGAGGAGATCGGCGACGACATGGACCTGCTCGTCCAGGCGATCGAGCTGGTCGTGTCCACCCAGTTCGGGTCGACGTCGATGCTGCAGCGCAAGCTGCGCGTCGGGTTCGCCAAGGCCGGGCGGCTGATGGACCTGATGGAGAGCCGCGAGATCGTCGGGCCCAGCGAGGGCTCCAAGGCGCGGGACGTGCTGGCCAAGCCGGACGACCTTCCCGGGGTGCTCGCGGAACTGCGCGGCGGCGGCTGAGCGCGGTGCCGGGGCATTGCGGAATGATGCGAAATCTTGCCCAGTTTCGAACGTGTTGGCTGTCGCCGAACGGGCAGGCCCGTTCCTAGACTGGTCTCACAGTCGTGCGAGATCGGCCACGAGCTCCTCAGAGGAGGCCCGGCGTGAGCATCGGTGAGACCTTGGCGGAGGAGCGTCAGCGGGCCGGTCTCTCGGTGACACAGGTGAGCCTCCAGACGCGCATACGCGAGACCGTCGTCCGCAGCATGGAGGCCGACGACTTCTCCGCGTGCGGGGGCAACTTCTACGCCCGCGGCCACATCCGCAGCATCTCCCGCGTGATCGGCATCGATCCGGAGCCTCTCGTCGCCGAGTTCGACGCCGCGCACGGCGGCGCCCCGCAGCCGGTCTCGGCGGTGTCGGCGTTCGAGCCGGAGCAGCCGGTCGCGTTCCGCGAGCGCCGGTCGCCGAACTGGAGCGCGGGAATGGCGCTCGCCCTCGCGCTCGTGGTCATCTACGGGATCGTCCAGGTGGTCGGGCACGGCGGCGGCGGCGAGCGGCGCACCGCCCGGCAGGTCGCCGGGACGCCCGCGCCGTCCACCCCGTCCGCCGCGCCGGCCCCGCCCAGGAGCAGCGCCCCGGTCGCGGAGGCGCCGCGCACCAAGGTCGAGGTGCGGGTCGAGGCCAAGCGGACGACGTGGCTGAACGTCCAGGGCGACCAGGGCAGGTCGCTGTTCAGCGGCATGATCCGTGAGGGCGACCAGAAGAGCTTCACCGCCAAGAAGAAGGTCCGGCTCGTGATCGGCGTCGGCGGCAGCGTCAACCTGACCGTCAACGGCAAGGACCTCGGCTCGCCCGGCAAGGGCAAGGGCGTCCAGCGGCTGACCTTCGACCGCGGCGACCCCGAGTCGGCCTGATCCGGCGTGCGGCGGGGCCGCGCGTCCCGCCGCACGCCGGGACGCCCCGTGAGGATGCCGCGGGCCGATGGTCGGCATCGGAGCGGAGGCCCATTACCTTAGGGGCATGTCCACTCGCCGCAAGGTCTCACTCATCACGCTCGGCTGCGCCCGCAACGAGGTCGATTCCGAGGAGCTCGCCGCGCGCATCGAGGACGCGGGCTGGGACCTGGCGGACGGCGCGGACGGCGCCGACGTGGTGGTCGTCAACACCTGCGGGTTCATCGAGGCGGCCAAGAAGGACTCCATCGACACGCTGCTGGCCGCGCACGACTCCGGCGCCAAGGTCGTCGCCGCCGGGTGCATGGCCGAGCGGTACGGCAGCGAGCTGGCCGAGGCGCTGCCCGAGGCCGACGCGGTGATCGGCTTCGACGACTACACCGCGATCGGCGAGCGCCTCGACGACGTCATGGCCGGGCGCAGGCGCGACGCGCACACCCCGCGCGACCGCCGCGCTCCCGCCCGCCGCGACCCCACCGAGCGCCGCCGCGGTCCCCGCCAGGATCAGCGCCACCGCGAC
>NZ_JBEZJP010000754.1:0-1890 GCF_040653175.1 Actinomadura sp. NPDC048032 | reverse complement strand
CACTTACCCCCGCCGTTCCGGCCACCGCCCCCCGTCACAATCGCGGGGGCCCGCCCCCGGCTGGGCCCGCGCCCCGGGCATTGGCCGGGGGGCTCTGCGGCCGGGGGATCACTTGGGCGGCATCAGGACGCTGTCGATGATGTAGACGGTCGCGTTGGCGGTCTGGACGTTGCCGCAGACGACCTTGGCGTCGTCGCCGACGGTGTAGGAGTCGCCCGAGCCGCTGCTCTTGAGCATGGCGCCGTTCAGCGTCTTGAAGTCGCCCGCCCCCAGCCCGTCCGGCGCGACCTGCCGGCCGACCACGTGGTACGTGAGGATCCCCGTCAGCGTCTTCTTGTCCGACAGGACCTTGTCGAGCGTCTCCTTCGGGATCTTCGCGAACGCGTCGTTGGTGGGCGCGAACACGGTGATGTTCTTCGACGAGTTGAGCGTGTCCACCAGGCCGGCCTTCTTCACGGCGCCGACCAGCGTGGACAGCACCGGGTTGTTGGACGCGGCGGTCGCGACGGGGTCGGCCGCCATGCCCTGGAAGCTGCCCTTGCCGGACGCCGGGACGGCCGAGCACGCGGGCCCGAACGGCCCGCCGGCGGAGGGCGCGCCGCTCGGCGAGGCGGCCGGCGCGGACGATCCGGCCGGAGCGGCGGCGGCGTCGCCCTTGTCGTCGCCGGAGCAGGCCGCCGCGCCGGTGGCGAGGGCGGTCGCCGCGAGGACGCCGGCGACGATGCGGTTGCGGTACATGGGGAACTCCTCTTGTCGGTGACTTCTCGTCGGTGACTTTCACTGGCTCGGATGCGGACGGGCTCAGGTCACGGTGACCACCACCGAATGCCATCCGGTGGCGCCGTCCGGGGACGGCGGGGCGCGGTGCCCGGGCTGCGTGCGGCCGGTCCCGTCGGTGGCGCGGCAGCGGAGCGTGTGGGAGCCGGGAACGGCGTCCCAGTCGGCGACCCACTGCCGCCATGTGTCCAGGCCGGGGACGGGCGCGAGCCGCGCCTCCCGCCAGGGACCGTCGTCGACCTGCCATTCGACGGCGTCGACGCCGCGGTGCTGCGCCCACGCGGTGCCCGCGACGGCGACGCGTCCCGCCCTCACGGCGGCGAGCGGCCTCGGCACGTCGATCCGGGAGAACGTCTTGACCGGCGCGTTCTCGGCGTAGCCGCGCTCCGTCCAGTACGCGCGGTCGGTCGCGAAGCGCGTGACCTTGAGGTCGACCACCCACTTGGTGGCCGAGACGTAGCCGTAGAGGCCCGGGACGACCATGCGCGCGGGGAAGCCGTGGGCGATCGGCAGCGGCTCGCCGTTCATGCCGACGGCGAGCATCGCGTCCCGGCCGTCGAGGATCGTCTCGATCGGGGTGGACAGCGTCATGCCGTCGGCCGAGCGGGACAGGATCTGGTCGGCGCCGGAGTGGATCCCCGCCCTGCGCAGCAGCGGCGCGAGCGGGGCGCCCAGCCAGCGGGCGTTGCCCGCGAGGTCGCCGCCGACCTGGTTGGAGACGCACGCCAGGGTGATGTCGCGTTCGATCAGCGCCTCGCGCAGGAGGTCGTCGAACGACATCTCGACGGGGCGGCCGACCATGCCGTGGATGCGCAGCGTCCAGTCGCGCGGGTCGACCTGGGGCAGGGTGAGCGCGGTGTCGACGCGGTAGAAGTCCCGGACGGACGTGTGGAACGGCGTCATCCCCGCCGCCCGCACCTGCGCGCCCGGGGGCACCGGACGCGCCGCGCTCGCCGGACGCGGCAGCCGCAGGCCGGCCCGGACGGAGGTGACGGCGCCACCGCGCTTCTCGACGTCAGCGACGGGCTCGTCCAGGACCTCGTGTACATCGCCGTCGCGAGCGGCGTCCGGATCGACCTCGACTCCGCCTCCGTGCCCGTCCCGGAGATCCTC
>NZ_JBEZJP010000753.1:0-1892 GCF_040653175.1 Actinomadura sp. NPDC048032 | reverse complement strand
GCCCGGTAGGGGAGTCCATTGAGGATCTGAGGTCCGACACCGCGCAGTGGCCGTTCTCCGGCCCGCGCACGTGACCTCAGTGCGGACTCTTACCCGCCGGGCTTTCTCATGCCCGCCGGCGCGTCGCGCGATCCGCGGTGTCTCCATGCGTCACGCATCTTTCTCACCACCATGGAGGCGGCCCAATGTCATTTGCCATCGTCTGCTCGGATCTGTCGTTCGCGTGGGAGGACGGCACGGTCGTGCTGGACGGGCTGGACGTCGCGTTCGGCGCCGGCAGGACCGGCCTGATCGGCGTCAACGGGTCCGGGAAGTCGACCCTGCTGAAGATCATCGCCGGCGAGCTGCGCGCGGGCTCGGGCACCGTCAGCGTTGACGGGGAGGTCGGCTACCTGCCGCAGAACCTCGTCCTCGACGACGCCGCCACGGTGTCGGACCTGCTCGGCATCACCGCGACCCGCGCGGCCCTGCACGCCATCGAGCGCGGCGAGGCCACCGAGGAGAACTTCGCCGCCGTCGGGGACGACTGGGACGTCGAGGAGCGCGCCGCCGCCGAGCTCGACCGGCTCGGCCTCGGGCACCTCGGGCTGGACCGCACGGTCCCGACGCTGTCGGGCGGCGAGGCCGTGATGGTCGGGCTGGCCGCGCGCTTCCTGGCCCGGCCCGACGTCCTGCTGCTCGACGAGCCGACCAACAACCTGGACCTGGACGCGCGGCACCGCCTGTACGAGGCGGTGGCGTCCTGGACGGGCGTGCTCGTCGTCGTCAGCCACGACCGCGAGCTGCTCGACCGGGTCGACGAGATCGCCGACCTGCGCGAGGGCGCCGTCCGGTCCTTCGGCGGCAACCTGTCGGCCTACGAGGACCTGCTCGCGGTGGAGCGGGAGGCCGCGGAGCGGACCGTCAGGGCCGCCGAGACCGACCTGCGGCGGCAGAAGCGGGAGCTGGAGGAGGCCCAGGTCAAGCTGTCCCGTCGCAAGCGCTACGGCAACAAGATGCAGGAGAACAAGCGCGAGCCGAAGATCATTATGGGCGAGCGCAAGCGGCAGGCCCAGGTCTCGGCCGGCAAGCACCGCATCATGCACGAGGAGAGGCTCGCCGACGCCCGCACGCGGCTCACCGAGGCCGAGGGGGCCGTCCGCGAGGACGCCGAGATCCGCGTCGAACTGCCCGCCACCCGCGTCCCGGCGGGGCGGACGGTGCTGACCGTGACGGGGCTCGCCGCCCCCGACCCGGAACCCGGCACGCTGGGCGAGCTGATCGTCCGGGGGCCGGAACGGATCGCCCTGGTCGGACCCAACGGCTCGGGCAAGACCACGTTCCTGCGGGCGCTCGTGGGCGACCGGGTCCCCGAGGGCACGGCCGTGAAGATCGGTGTGGACGGCGTCCGGTACCTGCCGCAGCGGCTGGACGTCCTCGACGAGGGCCTCAGCGTCGCCGAGAACGTCCGGGCTCAGGCGCCGTCGGCTCCGCCCGCGCGGATCCGGGCGGGCCTGGCGCGGTTCCTGTTCCGCGGAGCGCGGGCCGACCAGCCGGCCGGGACCCTGTCGGGCGGCGAGCGGTTCCGCGCCGTGCTGGCGTCGCTGCTGCTCGCCGAGCCGGCCCCGCAGCTGCTCCTGCTGGACGAGCCGACGAACAACCTCGACATGGCCAGCGCCGCGCAGCTCGGGCAGGCGCTCGCCGCCTACGAGGGGGCTCTGATCGTGGTCAGCCACGACGTGCCGTTCCTGCGCACCCTCGGCATCACCCGCTGGCTGCGCATGGACCGGTCGTGCGGCCTCACCGAGGCCGAACCGATGTAGCGCGGACCAGCGGCGCCGGCGCGGCGGCCCCGTGCGGAGGAGCCGTAGTGCTCCGGGGTCGCGGACGATGCTCTCCTGGGGGAACGCCAC
>NZ_JBEZJP010000752.1:0-1892 GCF_040653175.1 Actinomadura sp. NPDC048032 | reverse complement strand
CTTCCAGTACGGGTCCCTGAGCTTGCGCTTGAGGAGCTTGCCGTTGGGTTCGCGCGGCATCGCCTCGATGAAGTCGACGGACCTCGGCCACTTCAAAGAGTCGCCAGCCACGTGCGCAGCGGCTTGAACCACGTGCGCAGCGGCTTGAACCACGTGCGCAGCGGCTTGGACCGCGTGCGGGGGGGGCTTGAGCCGCGTGCGGGGGGCTTGAGCCGCGTGTGCGGCGGCTTGGGTCGTGCGTGCGGGGGGTGGGGGCGGGCCTGGGGTGGTTAGCGCTCTACGTGTAGGGCGGTCAGGCCTCTCAGGACGTAGCCGGGCTTCCACTCTGGTTCGGTGGTGAGGCGCAGGGCGGGGGTTGCGCGCAAGAGCGCGCCGAATGACTCGGTCATTTCGATGCGGGCCAGGGGGGCGCCCAGGCAGTAGTGGATGCCGAGGCCGAAGGTGATGTGCGGGTTCGGGTCGCGGCCCAGGTCGAGCCGGTTCGGGTCGACGAACACCTCCGGGTCACGGTTGGCGGACGCGAACTGGAGGGCGACCTCGGCGCCACGCGGGATGTCGACGCCGGCGACCCTGATGTCCTCCAGCACCCATCGTTCGAACATGGGCGCCGGGGTGTCGTAGCGCAGCAGTTCCTCGACCGCGGTGGGCACGAGCGACGGATCGGAGCGGAGGCGCTCCAGCTGGCCGGGGTTGCGGAACAGCGTCCACCAGCCGTTGCCCGTCGCGTTCACCGTGGCCTCGTGGCCCGCGTTGAGGAGCAGGACGCAGGTGCCGATCAGCTCGTCCTCGGTGAGCCGGTCGCCCTCGTCAACGACGTGGGCCAAGGCGGTGATGAGGTCGTCACCCGGCTCGCTCCGCCGGGCGCGGGCCAGGTCGCGAAGGTAGTCGGAGAACTCCACGGCCGCGCGGACGGCGGTCCGCTGGACCTCCTCGGGCGGGTTCAGCTCGTACATGCCGCAGATGTCGGCCGACCAGGGGCGCAGCAGGTGCCGGTCTTCGACGGGGACGCCCAGCATCTCGGCGATCACGTTCACCGGCAGCGGCTCGGCGATCTCGGCGAGCAGGTCGCCGCCGCCCCTGTCGGCGAGCCCCGCCGCGAGCTCCTCGGCGAGGCGCCGGATCATCGGGCGCAGGCCCTCCACCATGCGGGCCGTGAACGCCTTGGACACCAGGCGCCGCAACCGCGTGTGGGTGGGCGGCTCCACGTCGAGCATCCCGGCGCGGATGAGATCCCAGAAGGGTTTGAGGAAGTCGGGCTCCGGCTCCTGCCCGAACTCCTCGTGGCTCGCGATGTGCAGGTACGACCGCCCGAGGCGACGGTCGCGCAGCAGCCCGTCGACGTCCTCGTAGCGGCTGATCACCCACTGGCCGGTGGGTTCGTGGAAGAACACCGGTTGCTCGGCGCGGAGCCGCTCGAACACCGGATACGGGTCCGCCACGAATTCGGCGGACCAGGGGTCGTAGGCCAGGTCGCTCATGAACCGACGATATGTGCCCTTTGCGGTCGACTGGGGCGGAGCCGAGCAACCGAGGACGGGTGACGGCCCCCATGGCAGGCGTATCGCCCCCAAGGCCCGGTCGGACATGGGTGCGGCTCTCCGGCATCGTGCCCATGCCTGAGGCGGGGCCGTGAGGCCGGTGCCATCGAGAGATGTCTCGGCGCCGGCGGATGATGCGGCCGATCAACGAGCGACGGCCCGGGCGGTTCCAGCCGCTCCGGGCGAACTCGATGATCGGATCAAGGCTGATGATCGAGCGCCTGCGAAGTCCCATCGGGGCGCCTCCTTCCACGTGATCGCGTTCGCTCCCGGGCGGGGTCGGCCCGCCCTCCCCCCCCGGGCGGGCCTCCCGGACCCGGGCGATCGCGGCGTCGCGCCCGGCGGCGTCCCAGC
>NZ_JBEZJP010000751.1:0-1896 GCF_040653175.1 Actinomadura sp. NPDC048032 | reverse complement strand
GTCCGACATCATGGCCGCCGCCGTGGAGTTCTACGCGAACAACTCCAACGACCTCGGCGACTACCTCGTGGGCGAGGAGGTCGTCCTGCAGTTCCGCCTCCGGCATCTCGATCATGCCGGCCAGGACGAACCACAGGACCCACGAGAACGTGAGGCCGGGACGCTCCTCCCACTCCCCGCGGGTGATCTTGCCCCTGGCGTAGCGCAGGGTGCGCTCCGCCAGTTCCTGCAACTGGGCCTCGGAGACCCATCGCAGGTTCCGGAACGACTTCCTGTCGAGGCGGAGTGCCTTCACGTCGGCCACCGTGGCGCGGTACAGCTGCCACTTGTGGCCGAGACCGAACGGGCCGTCCCCCCGCTTGCAGGGGTTGGCGCGCCACTTCGGCTCCGGGAACAGCGGGTTCAGCGACGTGACGGTCAGACCCGTCTCTTCGTTGACCTCCCCGTGGGCCGCTTGGTCGAAGCCGTCGAAGTCGTCCTTGACATGCCCGCCAACGCCGGACGCGCCCCGGCCGTCGGAGATGTCGCCGATCAGGACGCCCAGGACCGGATCGGTGATGATGACGCCGACGGAATGACCGTCACACCTTTTAGGGTGCGTATTTCGGGCAGCGCTCATGGCTGCTTCACTCCCTTTTGTTCTTGTTTGTCGGATATCTGGCGCGGCACGATGCCGCAGGTTGGACAGTCCAGGCGCGAAGGCTCCCCGCAATGGGCGCAGAGCGCCTGGTGGACGGCCCTGTCATCGCGGTGCGCAGACCGGTCAGAACGGTGCGCACACGGGTCATCGCCCGTCGTGAACTCGTCCGCCAAGGGAGGTTGCGGCTCGTCCGGACCAGCGGACGATCAACATCGCATCCCGAAATCCGGGCTGCCCTTGCGTCCGTCTCGGACGGCGTAAGGCGGGTTCAACGGAGAACCAACATGACAGAACCGATCTGTTCCTCCGGTCCGGAGGAGCGAGACATAAAGCTGCGCGCCTCGCAGGCGGCCGAGCCGGCACTGGTCGAGCCCAGCTCGATGCTGGGCCGGCGCGCGGAGGCCGAGTTCGCCGAGGGCTTCCGGGTCCTCGACCGCATCGGCCTGCCGACGGTCGCCGTGTTCGGCAGCGCTCGCACCGCACCCGGCACGGACGAGTACGAGCTCGGCGTCGGCATCGGCGCCGCGCTGGCCGCAGCCGGCTTCGCGGTGATCACGGGCGGTGGCCCCGGCGCGATGGAGGCCGCCAACAAGGGCGCGTTCCAGAACGGCGGGGTGTCGATCGGGGTGGGCATCGAGCTCCCCCACGAGCAGCACCTCAACCCGTACCTCACCGTCGGGATCGAGTGCCGGTACTTCTTCACCCGCAAGGTGAAGTTCGTGAAGTACTCGGACGCGATCGTGGTGCTGCCGGGCGGCAACGGCAGCCTCGACGAGCTGTTCGAGGCGCTGACCCTCGTTCAGACCAAGAAGATCCCCCCGCGGCCGATCGTGCTGGTCGGCGAGAAGTACTGGGGGGGCCTGGACGCCTGGATCCGGGGGACGATGCTGCCCAGCGGCAAGATCTCCCCGGGGGACCCCGACCTCTACACCATCGTCGACACGGTGGACGAGGTCATGGCCCTCATGCCCGGGCACACCGTCTCCTAGGGGGCGGCGTGAAGTAAGGGTCCCGCTCCCTGGGCGGGATCCCTGAGGTCACGCTGCCGGGCGGCCCGCTCACGGGCGCGTGCTGCCGCGCGTTCGATGATGTCCCCGTACACCCGGACCGCCTCGGGGTCCTCTTCGCGGACGCCCTTGCAGTACTGCGATTCCGGAACGATCGAGTCCATGAGCCTCTGATACGCCGCGATGGCTTCCTGGAGGCCGGGCTCCTCAAGGTTGGGGACGTGCCTGCGCTTAGACATTGAGGCCTCC
>NZ_JBEZJP010000750.1:0-1899 GCF_040653175.1 Actinomadura sp. NPDC048032 | reverse complement strand
GTCTACCAGCGCCACGGACTGCCACGTCCCCAGCGCGAGCCGCCTGCTCCAGGGCGACGACCGGCAGGGTCGCGAACGGCGGCACGAGCGCGGGCATGACGTGCGAGCGCCCGTGCCCCCGCGATCCGTGCGCGTGCCGCCAGCGGTCGTCCGCGGGCAGCAGGTCGCCCAGGGCCGCCAGCAGGTCGTCGTCGCTGCCGGAGCCCAGCTCGATGATCGCCACACCCGCGGTGGCGTGCGGGCCGAAGACGTGCAGCAGCCCGTCGCCGCCCGCCGAGGCGGCGAAGCGCTCGCATTCCGCCGTGATGTCGTGCACGGCCTCGCCGGTACCGGTGGCCACCCGGACCACGGTGCTCTCCATGGTCCCGTGTCTACCCCATCCGCGGCCCCGGACGCATCCGCGCCCGGACGGATCCGCGGCCGGCGGCGCGCACCTAGCGGGACGCCTTCGCGCGCGGCTCGATGACCGCGTCGGGCCCCGGGTACACCAGCCCCTCGTGGCCGTCGTCGAAGCGGACCAGGAAGGGCGGGCCGCCGTCCGGGCCCCGCACCTCGATGATCTCGCCGGTCCGGTCGGGCTGCCCCACCACGTTGCCGTGCACGTGAAGCCGGTCTCCGGTCTTTCCGTTCATCCTTCCACCCCCAAGCTCGCCGGCCCGCCGCCGGGACGGACCGCGCCGGGCATGTGAGCGCTCGTTCGCTCCCCGCCTCATACGTTCCCCGCCCTCCGCCGGAGGGAATCTCCCGGCCGAGTGAAAAAGGCGGTTCCGGCCGGGTCGGTCCCCGTCCTGACCGGGGAGGATGGTTACTGATTGGTAGAGATGCGTTAGCCGTGATAACCGGCGACGATGGATCACATACCAAGGCGACGAACAGTCTGCCGGGACCGGCGGCCTCCCGCGCGGCGGCCCAGGTCTGACCTGCACAGACGGTAAGGACAGAGGGGACCCCGTGGCTTCCGGACGTCAACGCTTTTCGATCATCAGCGACGGGCTGCCGAGCCAGCTGCCCGACATCAACCCGGACGAGACCCGGGAGTGGCTGGAGTCGCTGGACACGGTCATCAAGACCGAGGGCCGCGGCAGGGCGCGCTACGTGATGCTGCGGCTCCTGGAGAGGGCGCGCGAACTCCAGGTCGGGGTGCCCGGCCTGCGCAGCACCGACTTCATCAACACGATCCCGCCGGAGTCGGAGCCCTGGTTCCCCGGCGACGAGCACGTGGAGCGGCGCATCCGCGCCTACATCCGGTGGAACGCCGCGATCATGGTGTCGCGGGCGAACCGCCCCGAACTCGGCGTCGGCGGCCACATCGCGACCTACGCCTCCGCCGCCTCGCTCTACGAGGTCGGGTTCAACCACTTCTTCCGCGGCAAGGACCACGGCGAGTCCGGCGACCAGGTGTTCATCCAGGGCCACGCCGCTCCCGGCATCTACGCGCGCGCGTTCCTCGAAGGACGGCTGCCCGAGGAGAAGCTCGACGGGTTCCGGCAGGAGCACTCGCACCCCGGCGGCGGCCTGTCGTCCTACCCGCACCCGCGGCTCATGCCGGACTTCTGGGAGTTCCCCACGGTGTCCATGGGCCTGACCGCGATCGACTCGGTGTACCAGGCCCGGTTCAACCGGTACCTCTACAACCGCAAGATCAAGGACACGTCCCGCTCGCACGTGTGGGCGTTCCTCGGCGACGGCGAGATGGGCGAGCCGGAGTCGCTCGGCGCGATCGGCCTTGCCGCCCGCGAGGAGCTCGACAACCTCACCTTCGTCGTCAACTGCAACCTCCAGCAGCTCGACGGCCCGGTGCGCGGCAACGGGAAGATCATCCAGGAGCTGCGCCTCCTCAACCCGGGTGGTGGAACCGTCACCATCGGCAAGGTCACCGGCCATGGCTACGTCCGGAAC
>NZ_JBEZJP010000749.1:0-1908 GCF_040653175.1 Actinomadura sp. NPDC048032 | reverse complement strand
CCCGGCCGCGCCGCGGCCGGGCGCGGACGCGGGTCAGACCAGCTCGATGAGGTCGGCGATGGACGCCACGACGCGGTGCGGGCGGAACGGGAACCAGCTCGTCGGTGGGGCCGTACCGGTTCTTCATGGCGCGGATCATGCGGAGCCGGGAGTGCCGGTCGCCCTCGAAGTACAGGACGACGTCGACCAGGTGCTCCAGGAGGCGCGGCCCGGCGATCGAGCCCTCCTTGGTGACGTGGCCGACCAGCACGACGGTCATGCCGCGCTCCTTGGCGACCCTGATCAGGTTGGCGGCGACCTCGCGGACCTGGGTGACGCCGCCGGGCGCGCCGTCGGCCTCGGAGGTGCCGATCGTCTGGATGGAGTCGACGACGAGCAGCCCGGGATCGACCGACTCGATGTGGCCGAGGATGGCGGACAGCTCGGTCTCGGCCGCCAGGTACAGCCGGTCGGTGATCGCGCCGACGCGGTCGGCGCGCAGCCGGACCTGCTCGGCCGACTCCTCCCCCGTGACGTACAGGACGTTGCCGCCTTCGGAGCCCGCCGCGTCCGCCGTCGAGGCCAGGGCGGCGACCTCCAGCAGCAGCGTCGACTTGCCGATGCCGGGCTCGCCCGCCAGCAGCAGGACGGCTCCGGGCACGATGCCGCCGCCGAGGACGCGGTCGAGCTCGTCCAGACCGGTGGGGCGCGTCTGCGCGGACCGCACGTCGACCTGGCCGATCGGGCGGGCCGGTGAGCTGACCGGCCCGGCCGACACGACCCGGGCCGGGGTCGCCGACGCGGCCTCGGTGACCGTGCCCCATGTCTGGCACTCGCCGCAGCGCCCGACCCACTTGGAGGTCTGCCATCCGCATTCCGAGCACCGGTAGGCGGCCTTGGCCGCCTTCGCCTTCGCCATGCGCGGAAGCGTAGGGCCGGGCACCGACAGTATTCATCCCGCGCGCGGGACGAGGGGGGCTCAGCTCTCCTTGCGGGCCCGTTCGATGAGGTCGCCGAGGTGGTCGGACACGATGCTCGGGCGTTCGAGCATGGCCATGTGCCCGGCGCCGGGGACGACCTCCAGCCGCCCGGACGGCACGCAGGAGGCGATCTTCAGGCTGTGCTCGACCGGGGTGAGCATGTCGTTCTCCGCGCCGATGACCAGGGTGTCGGCGCCGCCGAGGGACGCGCACTCGCTGATCACCTCGGTGGTGATCATGGAGCGGAAGAAGTCGACGAAGGCGTCCATGCGGGTGTCGGCCATCATCTGCTCGGCGAAGGCGACCGCGGCGGGGCTGGCGTCCGGGCCGAAGGCGACCAGGTCCTCGACGAGGGCGGCGGCGTCGCGGCCGAGGTGGCGGACGCGCTCGACGACGCCCGAGCCGGCGCCGAGCGCGCCGAGGGCGGCGGGCATGAGGCGGTGGGTGGTGCGCGCGATGAGCGCGGGCATGCCGAGCGTGACCTCGCCGAGGCCGCCGGACGACGTGCACAGCAGCCCGGCCGCGAGGATCTTGCGTCCGACCAGCTCGGGGTTCTCGTCGGCGTACCGCATGATGGTCATGCCGCCCATCGAGTGGCCGACCAGGACGACGGGGGTGTCGGCGGGGACGGTCGCCTCGATGACGGCGCCGAGGTCGCGGGCCAGGCGGGGGACGGCGTAGCCGTCGCGGGCGCCGCCGTCGGAGCGGCCGTGCCCGCGGTGGTCCCAGAAGACGAGGCGGCCGAGGCCGCGCAGGGCCTTGCGCTGGAAGTGCCAGGAGTCCTGGGTGAGCGTCCAGCCGTGGCAGAACACGACGGCGAGGTCGGTGCGGTCCTCGCCGTCGATCTCCGCGTACAGGCGGGTGCCGTCGTCGGCGCGGACGGGTCGGGCCCGTCCGGGCAGCGACCCGAACGGCTCGCCCGCGAACGGGTCGGGGCGCAGCTGCAGGC
>NZ_JBEZJP010000748.1:0-1909 GCF_040653175.1 Actinomadura sp. NPDC048032 | reverse complement strand
AGACTCGAGACTCGGGAGATGCCGCCGCGAAAGAGACCCGCTTTGGAACGATCCACGGGCATGGTGGACCGCACCCGCGCTCAGCCGCGCACGACGTCCCCGAAGCGCTCCACCGGGTCCTCCTGCTCCTCCAGGACGAACCCGGCCCGTTCGTAGAGGCGGTGCGCGGGACGCTGCAGCGCCGTCGTCCACAGCATGATCTCGGAGTAGCCCGCCTCGGCGGCGAAGTCCACGCAGGCGCCGACCAGCGCCGCCCCGACGCCCGTCCCGCGGGCCCGCGGCTCGACGTGCAGCAGCCGGAGCTGCGCGACGTCGTCCTCCCGCCGGACGCAGAACACGGCGCCCAGCCGCTCCCCGTCCGACTCGGCGATCCAGGCGTTCTCCCGCTCCGGGTCGTGCCCGCGCACGTAGTCGGCGACGACGGAGGCGACCAGGGCCTCGTAGGTGCGGTCCCAGCCGCACTCCGCGTCGTAGAGGGCGCCGTTGCGCTCCACCACCCAGCCGAGGTCGCCGGGGCGCAGCGCGCGCAGAACGAACTCGGCTCCGCGGGGGCGCTCCCCGAGGACGTCCTGGACGGTGCGCATCGCCGCGAGCAGGCGGCGGCGGTCGACCGGGTCCAGGCCGTCCAGCAGCTCGCGGATCTCGGCGACGGACCGCTCGTCCAGCAGGGCGAACACCTCGCGGCCGCGCGGGGTGAGCCGGACGATCTGGCGCCGGGCGTCCCCCGGCGCCCGCTCCCGCGCGACGAGGCCGTCGGTCTCGAACCGGGCCAGCATCCGGCTGAGATAGCCCGCGTCGAGGTCGAGGGCGCGGCGCAGGGCCAGCACCTCGCTGTCCTCGCGCTGCGCCAGCTCGAAGATCACCCTGGCCTCGGTCAGCGAGTACGGCGACCGGACGACCCCCTCGCCGAGCACCCCGATGACGCCGGTGTAGAAGCGGTTGAACGCGCGGATCGTGCCGACGTCCTCCCGGGTCGCCTCCATGCCCGCCTCCTAACGTTTGACTCAGTCAAACATTAGGCGAGACGGGCGCCGCGCGCCACCCCCAGGGGTCGTCAGACGTTCGCCTCGGCCTTCGCGGGCCGCAGTTCCCGCGCGTCGCGGACCACCCTGCGCTCGACGAAGAAGGTCATCAGCGGCACGACGCCGCCGAGCACGATCATCACCATCCGGCCCAGCGGCCAGCCGGTGCGCCGCCACAGGTCGTAGGCGACCGCCAGGTAGACCATGTAGAGGAAGCCGTGGACGGGCGCCACGATGCCCGCGAGCGCCGGCATGTCGGTGGGGCCGTACTTGAGGATCATGCCGATGACCAGCAGCACCAGCAGCGTGCCGACCACCAGCGCCAGGATCCGGTACCTGGCCACCGCGCCTTCCACAGCAAACGTACCTTTCGTTCGGCTGCCCCTCGGGCGGGGCGGACCCCCATGGGCGGGGTGTGCGGGACGCGGGTCAGCCGCGCCCGCGGCTCTCGGAGTTGAGCCGCGCGAGGTAGCGGTTGTACGCCGCGAGCGCGGGGTCCTCTTCCTCCTGCTGCCGGATGATCTCCCGCTTGACCTCGGCCTCGGCGGGCTCCTCGATGGTCCTCGGCGCGGGCCGCACCCCGGCCCGCTCGTCCCGGATCATCTTGACCCACATCACGATCACGAAGATCGCGAAGATCGGCCACTCGAACGTGTAGGCCCAGCTGCGGTCGTTGCCGCCCTGGGCCCGGTCGAACTGCCACCAGCCGAAGCCGAGGAACGCGCCGCACAGCACGATGGCGAGCGCGTGAAGCCCGAGCCAGCCGGGGGTGAGGAACCGTCGCACGTCACCGAGCCTACCCCCGGTCCGGCGGCCCCCGACCGCGACCCCGGCCCGGCGCGCCGGGCTGAGGTTTCCCGCGAGCCTCTTGACGCGACCGGCGGGAC
>NZ_JBEZJP010000747.1:0-1918 GCF_040653175.1 Actinomadura sp. NPDC048032 | reverse complement strand
GCCCCTGAACCCCCGGTGGACTACGACATCCACACCACGGCGGGAAAGATCGCGGATCTGCTGGGCCGGCCGGCGGGAACGGATCGGGTCCGCGTGGACGGGAGCGCGGGGCACGGCCCCGGCATCCGGCGCCGCGGGGCCCGGCCCCGCGACGGTGCCCGGCCGTGGACGCGCCGGAGGCACGGGCGCCCCCGGGCCGATCCCGTGTCGCGGTGATCGTGTCATGGGGCCACCTCCTGCCGCCGCCGGCGTCCGCGGTCGCTGACGTTTCCGAAGCTAGAGCCGCCGGCCGTCCGCGGCGCCGGCGTTAACCCGCCCTTAATGAGCGGATCAGCCGTCGCTAAGCCGCCGTCCGCGGAAACGAGGATCCGCGCAGGTGAGAAGGCTGCCGGGCCTTCGCGCCCGGAGGCGTGAACCCGGGCCGGACTCCGCGCGTACAGGTGAAAAAGCGCCTCGGGACAAGGCTCATCGGCCTTTTTCGGCACCGATTGACATCCACGTTGCTTCGGGGGCGTATGCTCCCGGAGTGTTCGAGCGGATTCGCGAGAATCCGTTCGGGGATCGTGGTGGGAGCGAGCGGGCTCCGACACCGCGGTCCCGTCATGTCTCAGCGGGACGGCCGCCGGGCGTCAGGCCCGGCGGCGCGGAACGTGTCGGCGTTCGCCGTGCTCTCCGTCTCCTCCACAGGAGAGGGCATGGCGCGACGCGATTACGGGCATGCGTCCCGGAGCCAAACGCATGCTTCACCGTGGGCTGAGACGCCCGCGCGCCCGTCCACGGGACCCGAGCCCGAGCGGGGGCCCCGGTCCGAGGCCCCCCAGTGGCCCGAAGGGTCCTGGTGGTCGGAGCAGCCGGACTGGTCCGAGCGGAGGCGCGGATCGTCGCGGCGCGAGCCGTCGCGGCGCCAGATCAGGCGGCGCGAGGCCAGGGCCCGCGCGCGCGGTTCCGGCAAGGGCGCCGAGCGGCCGCGCCCCCGGGCGCAGTGGCCGGAGCCGCCCGAACGGCGCGACGACGCGAAAGCCGATCGCTTCGACGCGCGCGGCAGCTACGACCCCGCGGGCTACGCGGCCCGCACGCGGCGGGACGTTCGATCGGAGCGCCCCGACGCCCGCGGCGAGCGGCCGGGCTCCCGGAACGCGCGGCGGGACATTCCAACCGAGCGTTCCGACGCCCGCACCCAGCAGGACGCCCGCACCGAGCGTCTCGACGCTCGAACCGGGCGGGACGCCCGCACTGAACGGGACACGCGGACCGAGCGGTTCGACGCGCGGAGCACTCTGAGAGACGCCCCGAGGGAGCGGTTCGACGCCCGCACCGAGCGGGACGACCGCACCGGGGGTGTCGGCGGCCGCGGTGAGCCGCGCGGCGGGCGCACCGAAAGGTTCGACGCGAGGGCCGAGGGGCTCGGCGGGCGCGCGGGACGGCCCGAGAGGGACCGGTCCCGCGACTTCTCGGCGCGGGGCGGGCGCTCCCGCCGTGCGGAGCCAGCCCGCGCCGGGCGGGGCGGCCCCCCGCGGCGCCCCCCTCGGCAGGAGCGGCGGCGCCAGGCGCCGCCGCGTCCCGGGCCGAAGGCGACGCCGCGCCGCGGCAGGCGGCCCGCCGACCGGCTGAGCATCGGCGCGATCGTCCTGTCCACCGCGGTCGGGCTGTCCCTGCTGGGCATCGCCGAGCGGGCCCTGCTCGACGGCGGCCCCGTCGGCGGGTCCTCCGGCCCGGTCGGCTCGGAGCGCGCGATCAAGCCGTCCAGGCCCGGCGCCGGCACGCCCGCGCGGCCCCAGCAGCCGCAGCGGCGGCCGGTGGCCGGCGGCGGCACGGCCACCGCTCCGGCGGGGCCCGACCTCGGGGTCCTCGCCACGCAGGTCCGCCGGCTGACGCTGGCGCAGCGGGGCGCCGCGGCGCGGCAGGCCTACGGGGCGGC
>NZ_JBEZJP010000746.1:0-1918 GCF_040653175.1 Actinomadura sp. NPDC048032 | reverse complement strand
GCCCCCGCCCGGCCTTGGTGCGGCCATCCAACGGGGTGGCGGGGCGCGACGGTCAGGTGACGACCGTCGCGGCGGTGATCTTGGCGGGGTTCATCATCCACAGCACCTGGCCGATGCCCTGGTCGGTGCCGTCGACGGTGAGGACGGTGAAGGTTTGGCCGTCGCGCTGGAGCAGGGCGGCCCACTGGCCGTTCACCGTGGCCCACTCCACGTCGACCCCGTCCCAGAAGTGGTTCGCGAACGCCCGGACGTACTTGGCGACACGGACCCCGCCTACCACGGGGAAACGGGACGCCCGGACGGCGCCGCCGCCGTCGGAGTAGCTGACCGCGTCCGCGGCGAGGAGCTCTTCCAGAGCGGCCATGTCGCCGGCGCGGGCAGCGGCGACGAAAGCGGTCAGCAGCCTGCGCTGCTCGGCGCCGGTCACCGGTGCCCGCCGCTCGGACCGCAGGTGCTTGCGGGCCCTGCTGACCAGCTGCCGGACCGCCGCCTCCCCGGCCTGGAGGATCTCGGCGATCTGCGGATAGGGATAGTCGAACGCCTCTCGCAGGACATAGGCGGCGCGTTCGGTGGGCGACAGCCGTTCCAGGAGCATCAGGACCGCGAAACTGAGCGCTTCGCCGCGTTCGGCTCCCAGGTACGGATCGGAGCCGGTGTCGACGGGTTCGGGCAGCCAGGGACCGATGTAGCTCTCCCTGCGGACCCGGGCGGACTGCAGGACGTTGATCGCCAGCCGGGTGGTGGTCGTCGCCAGGAACGCGGCGGGATCGGCCACGGCGGCGCGGTCGTAGGTCTGCCACCGCAGCCAGACGTCCTGCACCAGGTCCTCGGCCTCGGTGACGCTGCCCAGCATCCGGTAGGCGATCCCGAACAGCCGTCGCCGCACCTCGGCGAAGACCGCCGCGGCGTGGTCGAGATCGCCCGCCGCCTCCGGAACGGCGGCGGCCGGCCCGTCCGCCGCCGGGTCGCCGCCCGGTCCGCCGTCCGCCACCAAGATCGCCCCCGTTCGGATCGCAGGCCTGTCCGGTCCTGCCCTCGGACAGCTCAGACAAGGCAGGCCTCACTTCTGTGACAGTAACCGCAACCAGTCCGAGATGGCGGAGCGCCTCCAAGAGGAGGCCGCGCGGGGTGCGTTGATGCGTTACGGCTCGTCGCCGGCGCTCCCACCGCGCTCATCCGGCGGGACGTACTCGAACGTGGGGCCGGCCGTGGTGCCGTCGCCGTCGGGCGTGCGCATCAGCGCCTGGGCCTGCGCCTTGAGCCTGTACATGGTGGTGACTGCGACCCCGAGCAGCTGCGGGCAGCCGTTGAACGCCTGCTCCAGCAGGTGCAGGAGAGTGCAGTACGTCCGGTTGAACTCCTCCTGGGCCGCGCGGATCGCGCTGCCCGGGGGATGGTCGGCGATCTTGGGGTTGGGCCGCATCGGCAGGACGCCCGCGAAGTCCACGCCGACCGGCTCGCCGGTGGGCCCGGACCGCGGGGTGTCGCCGCGGCGGTAGCGGCGGCCGACTCTGAGCTCCTGGAAGCGGTAGTAGTGGGCGACCTCGTCCCGGCCGGGGTGGTGGACGTCGGGATCGCCGTCCCAGACCGCGCCGCGGGACGTGCCCTCGCCCTCCTCGACGATCTCCTCCAGCGCGGCCAGCGCCGAGGCCAGATCGGTGACCGCGATCATTTGTCCGGCGGTGTGCTGGAAGTGCCCGGCGTGGACCTGGCGGGACGGGTCGCCCGAGAAGACCTCCGCCTCGCCGAGCCGGTCGCACAGGACGCTCAGCCCGTCCTCGATCGCTTCGTAGAACTGCCCGATCGTCTCGTAGCCGTCGCCTTCGGCGGGGGCGCCGGGCGGCGCCGGCCCCACCTGCTGCTGCTGCGCGGGGTGCACTCGGTCGCCGCCACCACGCCCAAGGGCCGGCTCCTCCAC
>NZ_JBEZJP010000745.1:0-1923 GCF_040653175.1 Actinomadura sp. NPDC048032 | reverse complement strand
GCTGCTCGTCGCGATCGCGCCGACCGCGACGATCGCGTCCATCGCGGGCTGCTACGAGTGCATCGAGCCGCAGGTGTCCAACCTGTTCAAGCGCGTGGCACGTCCGCGCCCGGGGCGGTCAGCCGAACTGGCCGGGCTCGTAGGAACCGGCGGGCTGCCGGGTGATGACGTTCAACCGGTTCCAGGTGTTGATGAGGGCGATGAGCGACACCAGGGTGGCGAGCTCCTCCTCGTCGTAGTGCTTGGCCGCGTTCTCCCAGACCTCGTCGGAGACGCCGGCGCCGTCGGCGAGGCGGGTGCCCTGCTCGGCCAGCTCCAGGGCGGCGCGCTCGGCGTCGGTGAAGACGGTGGCCTCACGCCAGGCCGCGACCAGGTTGAGGCGCACCGAGGACTCGCCCTCGTGGACGAGGTCCTTGCTGTGCATGTCGACGCAGAACCCGCAGCCGTTGATCTGACTGGCGCGCAGCTCCACCAGGTGCAGCGTCGTGGAGGGCACCGTCGAGCCCGAGACGACCTTGGCCGCCGACAGCAGGTGCTTCATGAACTTTCCGCCGGAGGCGGTGCCGTAGTAGTCGAAACGGGGGTTCATAGTGATCTCCTTGCCGTGTGGAGGGTGACGCCAGGTTGACGGGGCGGTGCCCCGGGTTGTGACGGCCTCCCGGGAGTGACTCCGCTCACCTCGGCGGTCCGGGCGGGAATCGGGCGCGCGGCTGGGAACATGGGGGCCATGACGAGGACGATCGAGGAGCCGCGGAACGCGCGCAGCCGGCGTTCCCGGACGGCGCTGCTGCGGGCGGCGCGCGAGCTCGTCGAGGACCACGGGATGGCGGCCACGACGATGGCGGCCGTCGCCGAGCGCGCCGGTGTCTCGCGGCGGGCCGTCTACCTGCACTTCGCGTCGCGCGCCGACCTGATCAGCGAGCTGTTCGACCACGTCAACGAGGTCGAGGACCTGCGAGGGCGGTTCGCCGCCGTCGGCGAGGCGCCCGACGCGGTGACCGCGCTGGAGATGTTCGCGCGCCGGCACGCCGAGTTCATGGCGCGCGTCCTCGCGGTCGCGCGGGCGGTGGAGCGCGAAGCGGGCAGCGACCCGGACGCGGCCCGGCACTGGGAGGCCGCCATGCGCCGGCGGTACGACAGGAACCGCACGCTGATCCTGCGGCTCGACGAGGAGGGCGTGCTCGCCCCCGGCTGGACGGTCGACACCGCCACCGACATGCTCCTCGCGCTGGTCGCCAACGGGGTGGTCGGGACGCTGCTCGACGACCGCGGCTGGAGCCCCGGCCAAATCGGCGACCACATGGCGCTGTTGCTGCGCTCAACCTTCGTAACGGGCGGGTAAGACCACCCCACTACCCCCGTTCGGGGGTGGCGTGGGTCACCCGGATGGCCAACCATCCTTCTGACCGGGGTGTCCGTGCGGCTACGAGGGAGAAGACCATGCCCGCAGTCGAGTTCCGCGCGGCGCGCGACTTCCTGCTCGCGCATCGCGACGACTACGCGACGGCGTACGAGAAGTTCCGCTGGCCGGTGCTGACCGGTTTCAACTGGGCGCTGGACTGGTTCGACAAGATCGCCGAAGGGAACGACTCGCCCGCGCTGTGGATCGTCGAGGAGGACGGCGCCGAGGCCCGGTACTCCTTCTCGCAGATGGCGCGGCGGTCGAACCAGGTCGCGAACATGCTGCGGCGGGCGGGGGTGCGGCGCGGCGACCGGATCATCCTGATGCTCGGCAACCAGGTGGAGCTGTGGGAGACCGTGCTCGCGGCGATGAAGCTCGGCGCGATCATGATCCCGTGCACGCCGCTGCTCGGCACGGCCGACCTCCAGGACCGGCTGACGCGCGGGAAGGCCCGGCACGTGGTGACCGCCTCGTCCGAGACCGGGAAGTTCGACGGCGTCGAGGGCGAGTACACGCGGATC
>NZ_JBEZJP010000744.1:0-1939 GCF_040653175.1 Actinomadura sp. NPDC048032 | reverse complement strand
GCCGGAGACCCGGCGCCGGGCGGCCGTCCTCACCGCCGGTGAGGGCGGAGCCGGTCATCCCTTGATCGCGGTCCACGCCTGGGTCCACTTGGAGTAGTCGACGCACTTGACGTCCTTGCGCCCGTCGAGGCACTGCGCGATCGGCGTCGTCCAGAAGTGCACCTGGGAGAAGTAGTTCTCGTCGGTGGCGTGGAAGGTGTCGCAGAACTTCTTGTCCGCGGTCTCCTGGCACGCCTTCGCGTTCGCCGGGGCCTCACCGAACCACTCGGCGACCTGCGCGTTCGCCTTGGGAGAGACGATCCAGTCCATCCACTTGTAGGCGCAGTTGGGGTTCTTGGCCTTCGCGCCGACCATCCAGGTGTCCGACCAGCCGGTGGAGCCCTCCTTGGGCAGGGTCACCTTGACCGGGGCCTTCTCGCCCTCCGCGAGGTTGGCGATGACCTGCCACGTCGTCCCGAGGACGGAGTCGCCGCTCTTGAACGCCTGGACCTCCTTGGTGTAGTCGGACCAGTACTCGCCGATGAGCCCGCGCTGGGTCTTCAGCAGTTCGACGGCCGCGTCGAACTGCTTCTGGTCGAGCGAGTACGGGTTCTTGATGCCGAGTTCGGGCTTGGCCGTCTTGAGGTAGAGCGCGGCGTCGGCGATGTAGATCGGCGAGTCGTAGGCGGTAATCTTCCCCTTGTACGGGGAGTTGGCGTCGAACACCGCGCCCCACGAGTCGGGGGCCGTCTTGACCTTGTCGGTGCGCCACATGAGCAGGTTGGCGCCGCGGCCGTGCGGGATGCCGTAGGCGACGTTGTTCACCGAGTTCCAGGGCTTGTTCTTCAGCCCGGCGAACACGTCGGCGTAGTTCGGCACGAGCCCGGTGTTGACCGGCGCGACCGTCCCGGAGGCGATCAGCCGCAGCGAGGCGTCGCCGGAGGCGGAGACCGCGTCGTACTCGCCGGTCTTCATCAGGGTCACCATCTCGTCGGACGTGCCGGCGACCTTGGTGTTGACCTTGCAGCCGGTCTGCTTCTCGAACGGGGTGACCCAGTCGACCTTGGGGTCGTTGGAGCCGTCCTCGGCGTACCCGGCCCAGGCGACCAGGTTGACCTGGCCCTCGCTCTGGCCGAGCGACTTCTGCATCGGCACCTTGGGGACCGGGAAGGCGCCCTGCCCGGCTCCGGTCGCCTTGTCGCCCGAGTCGCCGCCGCAGGCGGCGGCCGCGAGTCCGATCGCCAGCGTCGCCGCGGCGGCGGCCGCCATGCGCGTGGACCACATGGGGAACTCCTTATTGTGGGGGTTTTTTTCGGGGGTTCGGTGGGGTGGCTCAGGGGGTGGGCGCCGGCGTGGAGCCGGCGCCCGCCAGGTGGAACTCGTGCGCCTCGTGCCAGCTGATCCGGACGCGTGCGCCGCGCCGGCCCATCACGTCCATGGAGGAGGTCCGCAGGTTCTGCTGGAGCGCGACGACGCGGCTCCCCGACTCCAGGTCGATGACGAAGCGGGTGACCGCGCCCGCGTAGACGACCTCGGCGATCGTGCCGAGCGCCTGCCGGTCCCCCGCGTCCGGCCCGTCGTCCCGCGCGCCCTCGCCGTCCATGTGGACGGCGATCTTCTCCGGCCGCACGCAGACCTCGCCGATGCGGTTGGTCGTCCCGACGAAGCCGGCCACGAACTCGGTGGCCGGCCGCTCGTACACCTCGGCCGGCGTGCCGACCTGCTGGACCCGGCCGCCGTCGAGGACCGCGATCCGGTCGCTGAGGGTCAGCGCCTCCTCCTGGTCGTGGGTGACGAACACGAAGGTGATGCCGGCCCTGCGCTGGATGCTCTTCAGCTCGACCTGCATCTCCTCGCGCAGCTTCAGGTCGAGCGCGCCGAGCGGCTCGTCCAGCAGCAGCACCTTCGGCTCGTTCACCAGCGCCCGGGCGAGCGCGACCCGCTGGCGCTGGCCGCCCGA
>NZ_JBEZJP010000743.1:0-1945 GCF_040653175.1 Actinomadura sp. NPDC048032 | reverse complement strand
GAGGAGCGCACCCGGGCCTGGCATGACGAGCGGCGCCGAACCGGGATCGCCAGATCCGGGGCGGCTGCGGTGAGGGCGGCGGCGCCGATCGCCACAAGGACGATCACGAGGGCCCGCGTGCTGATCAGGGGGCGGGGCTCACCCTGCCTCGGTGGGACTCGCATGCCGGTTGACCTCCATCCGTGCTGGACGGTAAGGACCGAGCGGCTCCCCATCGAGACCAACGGGCCGACACCACGAGCCGCCTCGTGAATACAAGGTTCCCCCGTTGTCAACCGTCGCCGCGCGCGGCGCGCGATCACGCCCCAACCATGATCGTTTTATGGCCGGATCGTGGGACGCGGCTGGGTCGCCGCTGGGACGGCGGGCGCTCGGCGCCCGGCTCTTCCGACATGATTGCGTGATGCGCGTCATCGGGCGGATCGGTCGGATTCTGGGATGGGCGGCGGCCTACGTGCTCGGCCTCGCCGCCCTGGTGCTCGCCGGGGCCTGGGTGTGGTGGCAGCCCGAGCCGGAGGCGCGCGGCACCGAGGCCAACGCGCTTTGGGCGCGGCACCAGTGGGTGGGGGAGTCTCACAGCGATGCCGAGTACCGGGCGCTCGGGCAGCTGCTGAAAGAGAACCGCATCACCGACGTCTTCTTCCACGCGGGACCGTTCGAGGCGGACGGCACCGTGCCCGAGGCCAAGTACCGCTACGCGCGGCAGCTCCTCGCCGCCATGCGCCGGTACGCGCCGGGCGTCCGCGCGCAGGCGTACCTGGGGCAGATCCGGATGGTGAACGGCAAGGGCGTCATCGACCTGGACGACCCCGCCGTGCGGACCCGGGTGCTCGGGACGGACGCGGCCCTCCTCGACCTGGGGTTCGACGGCATCCACTACGACTTCGAGCCGATCTACCCCGACGACCGCGCGTTCCTCACGCTCATGGACGCCACCCGCGAGCTGACGCGGTCGAAGGGCAGGCTGCTGTCGGTGGCGCTGGAGCAGCAGACCCTCATGGACGCGGCCCAGCCGGTCTACAAGGCGCTGATACCGCGCACGGGGAAGATCCACTACCCGCCGCGCCCCACGCGGGACTTCCTGCGCGCCATCGCCGACCGCGCCGACCAGGTCGCGATCATGACCTACGACGTGTCGCTGCCCACGCGCTCCCTCGCCGGGTGGCACTTCGCCCGGCACACCCGCACGACCCTGGAACTCATCGGCGACCGCACGACGGTCTTCATGGGCGTCCCCACCTACCGGCCCCTCATGGAGTGGGCCGAGGACCTCACGGTCGCCCTGCGCGGCGTCCGGCGCGGAGTCGACGATCTGGAGCGGCCGCCCAGGCGCCCGTACGGCGTCGGCGTGTACGCGGACTGGACGACCAGCCCGGCCGAATGGTCACGTTACCGCGCCACCTGGCTACCCCGAGCGACAGGAAGTTTTGGCGGCTGAGAAACCCCCGCCGCGACGTTCCGAAACTCGCGTATCCCCAGGTAAAAAGGGGTGGATACCCGCACAATCCTGGGGGTAGTGGAGGGTGCGGAAGGTCAAGCCTCGACAGGCGGATGGCAAAGGGAAGTGGGGACGGGCCGATGGGCACTCAGCAGTCCGCGCGGCACGACGCCGACCGTATCGGCGAACTGGCGGCCGAGTTCGCCGGGTGGCGGATCGGCCGCGGCGGGTCCGGGCAATGGTGGGCCGTCCGGGGGAACGATCTCGTGCGCACGCACGACGTCGAGGAGCTCCGCGTCCGCCTGCATGAGATGACCGCTGGGTCACGTTATCCAACCGAGTCCGGGACGTGGCCGGACTGACCCCGTAACGCGGCATTTGCGTGCCACGATGTCGGTTGTGGGAGCCGCCGCCACGCGTACCCCCGAGCGTGTGGCAGCGGCTTCCTCCTGTTTTATCCCGTTCCGCTTCGACCTGCGGGTCCAAGTGGAACGGCCGGAACGGTAC
>NZ_JBEZJP010000742.1:0-1961 GCF_040653175.1 Actinomadura sp. NPDC048032 | reverse complement strand
GTCCGGAATGACGAGGTCGAGGTCCTTCACCGCGGCGCGGTCGCCGCCGACGTAGTTCTTGACCACTCCGCTGAGGGTGATGGCCGGCATGGTCAACCTCCGATGCCCGAGGCCAGGCTGCTCTTGGTGAGCCGCTGGGCCAGGTAGGTCATGGTGAACGAGAGCAGGGCGATGACGAGCACGACGCCGTTGGCGAGCTGGGTGTAGCCGTAGTCGACGAGCCCGATGGACAGGGTGGTGAGCAGCTGCGTCCCGGACGTGGTCAGCATGATGACGATGCTGAGCTCCTTCAGCCCGGAGATGAACGGCAGGACGACGCCGGTGACGAGCGCGCCCCGCTGGATCGGGATGATGATGCGGACCATCCGGGTCGGCCAGCGCGCCCCGCTGATCTGCGCGGCCTCCTCCGGCTCCCGGCCGAGCTGCATCATCGCCGAGATCCCCGACCGGGACGAGTACGGCAGGTGCGTCACCACCATCACCAGGACGAGCAGCGTGATCGTCCCGTAGAGGGCGGGCACGGGGCCGCGCCGGACGGCGAACAGCGACAGGCACGCGGCGGCGAACGCGATGCCGGGCACCAGGTAAGGCAGGAACGACACCTGCCGCAGGAAGGACGAGACGCGGCTCCCGGCGCCGCGCACCACCACGTAGCCGATGAGGAGCCCGACGAAGCCGCAGACCAGCGCGGCCAGCCCGACGATCCGCACGCTGTTCCAGGCCGCCTCCCACAGCTCGTTTCCGCGCAGCACGCCGTGCGGGAACCCGACCGCGCCCTCGATGTCGGATCCGAACCAGTACTTCAGCGTGAAGTTGCCGGGGCTGAACACGCCGGGCGTCTTGGTGATGGTGGACAGCAGCAGCGTCAGCACCGGGATGACGACGCTCGCGGCGAACACCGCCATCGCCAGCCCGAACGCGGGCCACCGCCAGCGGCGCAGGTCGCCGCGGCGGTCCATGGCGCCCTTCCCGCCGACGGTGACGAACTTGCGCTGCTCGCGCACCAGCCGGGTGTCGACCACGACGACGAGCACTCCGATGAGCACGATCACGCTGGCGATCGTCGAGGCGACGCCGGTGCTGCGGTCGCGGATCGCGTGGTACAGGCTCGTCGACAGGACGTTGTAGTCGCTCGGCAGCCCGAGGATGTAGGGGGTGCCGAACGTGCCGAGGACGCGCCCGAGGACGAGCAGCACCGCCGACGACAGCGCCGGCAGCATCAGCGGCAGCGTGACGCGGCGCAGGACCGTCCGGCCGCCGGCGCCGAGGATGCGCGCCGAGTCCTCCAGCTGGGAGTCGATGCGGCGCAGCGCGTTGCCGAACAGCAGCAGCACGAAGGGGTAGTAGTGCAGGCCGAGCGTCACGATGATCGGCACCGGCCCGTAGGCGAGCCAGTCGGGGGTGTGGATCCCGGCGCCCTGCAGGTAGCCGACCTGCCCGCCGGACCGCTCGTTCTTGAACAGCGACAGCCACGCCAGCGCGAACGTCCAGGACGGCAGCATGTACGGCACGACCAGGGCGCCGGCCAGGAACGTGCGGCCCGGGACGTTCGTGCGGGTCACGAGCCACGCCATCGACCCGCCGACGGCGAGCGCGAACACGATGACGCCGACCGCGACCGTGAGGGTGTGCAGGAGCGGTTCCCAGAACAGCAGCCTGCTGACCGGGGAGCGGAACACCCGCCACAGGTAGTAGCTCGTCCACGAGCCGGCCCCCTGGCCGGAGCGCGCCTCGTCGCCGTACTGGACGCGGCCGGCGTCCGAGACGACGGAGACGAGCGGGGCGATGACGAGGTAGAGCAGCGCGGCGCTCAGGACGAGGCCGAGCAGCACGGTGGGGTTGCGCAGCAGGACGCGGGACCGGTAGAGCACGCGCCGGCCGCGTGACACGGGCCGTGCGGAGGCGGCGACCGCCATGGGTTCTTCCTCCGGGGTGGAGCCCGGCGGGCCGCTCGTGCGGCC
>NZ_JBEZJP010000741.1:0-1964 GCF_040653175.1 Actinomadura sp. NPDC048032 | reverse complement strand
GTCGAGTGCGGCGAGGACGGCCTCCGTCGGGCAGCCCGCGTCCCGGTACAGGCCGCCCGCCCGCCGGAAGAGGTCGAGCGGTTCCTCGACCCGGCCCTCGTCCCACTTCAGGTAGCCCCGCCGCATGGTCAGCTCGGCCTCCGTCCTGGCGTTCCCGGCCCGGGACACCAGCGGCTCCGCCGCCTCGTACGCGGCGTCCGCCTCCGCCATCCGTCCCGCGTTGTAGCGGGCGAAGCCGAGGTCGCTGTGCGCCTCCCCGAGTCGCGCCGGGTCGTCCAGGCGCCGCGCGGCGACCAGCGAGTGCTCGAAGAGGACGTTGAGGTGCGTGGTGCCGCACCGCCGCGCGAAGAAGGCCCGCATGCGGCGGGGCAGCTCGCACACGTGCGCGTCGGCTCCGGCGGCGACCGCCGCCTCGAAGACGGCCATCAGGTTGGTGTACTCGGTGGCGAACCACAGGAGCGCCGCGTGCTTGCCGGCGAACTCCGGCAGGTCGGCCGGCGGCGGGCCCGCCGCGACCTCCAGGCCGGAGGGCAGGTACGACACCGCGGCGTCCGCGGCCGCCGCCGCGTGCACGTAGTAGTCGAGCACCCGGCCGAGCGCCCGCTCCCGCTCGGCGGGCGGGTCCTCCTCGGCGGCGGCGCGGAGCGCGTGCTGGCGCACCAGGTCGTGCAGCCGGTAGCGCCCGGCCGCGGGCTGCTGGACGAGGTGCGCGTCGAGAAGGTCCTCCAGCATCGCCCGGGCCGCGCGCAGCGGGACGTCCGCCAGCGCCGCGGCCACGTGCTCGTCGAAGGTCGAACCGGGCACCAGGCCCAGCAGGCGGAAGAAGCGGCGCCGCCCCCGGTCCAGCTGCCGCACGGACATCGCGAACGCCGTGTCGAACTCCGTGGCCCCCTCGGCCATCCGCTCGACGAGGATGCCCACGGTCCAGCCCGGCCGGTGCCGCAGCCGCGCCGCCGCCAGCCGCAGCGCCAGCGGCAGGTGGCCGCACCGCCGCAGCACCTCGGCCGCGGCCTCCGGCTCGCGGGCCAGCCGGCCGTCGGATCCGCCCGGGTCGCCGCTGGCGCGGGCCAGCAGGTCGGCGGCCTCCCCCGGCGTCAGCACGTCCAGCGACACGGGGGGCACCTCCTCCAGGCCCAGCAGCCGGTTGCGGCTGGTGACCAGCGCGACGGACGGGCCCGCGCCGGGCAGCAGCGGGCGGATCTGGTCGGCGTCCACGGCGTTGTCGAGGACCACCACGGCCCGCCGGTGCGCCAGTTCCGAGCGCCAGCAGGCGGCCAGCGGCTCGATGCCGCCCTCCTGCGGGATCTTCTCCGACGGCACGTCCAGGGCGGCGAGGAGGGCCCGCAGCGCGGGGTCGGCGCCGAGCGGTTCCCGCCCGGCGGTGAACCCGTGCAGGTCGATGTAGAGCTGGGCGTCGGGATAGGCGGCGGCGAGCCGGTGCGCGGCGTGCACCGCCAGGCACGTCTTGCCGACGCCCGCCATGCCGTCCACGGCGACCACGCCGCCGGCGTCCACCGCGGCGAGCACGGCCGCGAGCTCGGCCTCGCGGCCGGTGAAGTCGGGGACGTCGCGCGGCAGGTCGTTGCGGGGCGGGCGCGGCGCGCCGGCGGGCGGGGCCGGGGGCTGCACCTGCCGGCTGGTCTTCGGCGGCGCGGGCAGCGGGCTGGAGGCCCGCTCCCAGAGGGGGCGCAGCGGGCGCGGGTCGCGCTTGAGGAGGCGGCAGAGCGCGATCACCGCCGTCCAGGGCGGCACCGTCTGCCCGCTGAGGTAGCGCGACAGCGAGGACGAGCTGAGCCCGGCGTCCCGCGCGAGGGCCCGGACGCCGAGCCCGGACAGCTCCTGCAACATGCGCAGCCGGGCCGCGAGCTCGTCCTGCGGGTCGCCCTTCTTTGCTCCGCGCTGTTGCCGCGGCGGCGGACCCGACCGCCCAGCCGACCGACCCCGCCGCGCAGCCGACCGACCCC
>NZ_JBEZJP010000740.1:0-1976 GCF_040653175.1 Actinomadura sp. NPDC048032 | reverse complement strand
GACGGCGTGAGCCGTCCCACCGGGGCCGCCGGTTCACCCGGACGTCAGATCACGAAGTGATCTCCGGTCGCGGGTAGACCTGTTCGAGGAGTTCCTCGCGGGACACCTCGGTACCGTCGGGCAGCCGGAACTTGCGGCCGACCCGGTACTTGTACAGCGGGTTGTTCACCCGCGGAACGCGCTGGACGTAGAACTTCTCCAGCGGGTAGACCGCGAGCAGGGATCCCGCCCGCGGCTCCTCGCCGATCTCCTTCAGAAGATCGGCGATCTTCTCGGCGTCGCCCGGCCACACCTCGTGGAGGCGGTTCTCCCTCCAGGCCTGGCGGGCCTCGGCGATGAGTCCGACGACGCGCTCGGCCTCGGCGGCCAGGAGCGCCTCCGAGCGGTTGTCCACCTCGATCACGAAATTGCTGCGGAGCATCGCCCGCACCAGTGACATGACGTAGCTCAGGCCGGTCAGCGTTCGCACGTCGACCGGCCGAGCCAGGAGGAGGGCCAGCCGCATGACCGCGTCCGAGGACGCCTCCAGTGCGGAGAGCACCTCATCGAACCCGGGGATTCGGCCGTCGTTCATCTCCCTCTTCAGGAGACCCGCGACCGCCGTGAGCTCGCGGGGCATCCGCAGGCTGACACGGTCGTGGCGCAGCAGCTCGTCGAGCGCCCTCCGGAAGGAGGCCTCCACGCGTTCGCTGCGTTCCTCGACCTTCGGGAACCAGTCGGTGCACTGCTCGCACGTGACGAGCCCGTTCACCGCACCCTCGTACGGGTAGAGCGTGTACTCCGCCGAGGGCACGTCGACGACCAGGTCGATCTCCAGCTCCGGGTTGAGCCGGAGCAGGGCCGTAGCGAACAGGATCGTGAGCCGGACCAGACGGGCCGGCGTCTCCTCCTCGTAGAACGAGGACTCGTCCACGACCTCGATTCGCTCCACCCTCTCGGTGAGTTCCGCGGAGTGCGCGACACCCACCATGTCGAAGGTTCCGGTCGCGGTGTGCGCGACGGCGGAGTTCACGTCGAACAGGCAGCCGCCGAGGATGATGGCGACCCTCCTCAGCCCGCTGAGCTCCTTGAGCTCGATGAGCTCAAGGAGCTCAGCGAGACTCAGTTCCGCATGCGACTCCGCCAGCCACGCGATTTCGGTCGCATCGATCTGCAACTGGCGGCCGAGCTTGACCAGCTCCTTGGCGGTCAGCTCACCGAAGGGCCGCCTGCCGAGAGCGGGCAGAGCGCTGCGGCTGAGTCGCCGCATCCCCCCGATCCGGTCGAGACGCTCGAAGTCGACCGAGTCGCCGTACCGGGCGAACCACTCCAGCCGAGCCGCGCGGCCACCGGGGACGCTGCCCCGGATCTGCAGGAAGTCCACGGCATCGTCCATCTCGACCCCGGCGTACGCCCGGACGACCTCTCGGCCGTTCTCGTACACGTTGAGGTCGCAGACGGCGTCACCGCGGACCCGGCCGGCGAGGCCGAGGAAACCGACCAGGTCGGCCGCCTTCGCGACCACGCTCCGGGCCGGCTTGCCGTAGGGCTGCCGAACCTTCTCGGGGTTCCCGAGGTGGAGCAGACCCTCCGCGAGGGGGGTCTGAGTCCGCACGCCTTCCGGCAATGCGATGTGACTGGCGGGCGAGACGTCCCCTTCGGAACTTTCACCCACCAGAATGTGATTTGCGGTAGCCAATGTTCGGCCCCCTTCTTGGTTGTACTGCGCCCCGGCTTTGGCCGGGACGGCGCGATCCCTTGAACCGCTCGCGCGGCTGGACCGCGCGATGAAGACCGTGCGGAGCGGATCCGGTTCAGCAACCGAGAACGCTCCGAAATCAGCTTGTGAAAGAAATCACTACATGGGACTGGGTTGATGTGACATTTCTGTCAACAAGGAAACAAGCCAGAAAAGGCGGTCCACCCGCCGACCGGTCCGACGGGAAGAGGCGGGAACAGCTGGCCGCCGAACAGGCCCCCGACGACCAGCAGCAGGC